>RHBP01000351.1 GCA_010030955.1 Synechococcaceae bacterium WBB_10_009
TGTGCGGGACGCTGGCTGCATCCGCTCAACCTCTTTGGCCTGATCCTGGTTTGGAAGCGCCTGGGCGAGCAATGGCTCGAGGCCAGCGGACTCGACTGCACGATCGTGCGCCCCGGGGGCCTCAGCGAAGACGACAGCCGCGCCGACTCCGAGGGCGTGGTCTACAGCGGCCCCGACATCCAGGAGAGCAACAGCATCCCCAGGCGCCTGGTGGCCAGGGTGTGCCTGGATGCACTCGACACTCCGGACGCCATCGGCCGGATCATCGAGGTCACCAGCAGCAGCAGCCAGCCCCAGACCCCGCTTCACCAGTGGTTGTCGGCGATGGCCTGACCCTGGGCGTGCGGTCAGCCCGGGTGCGCGGGCTGCTCCGACAGAAACAGGCTGGGTTCGATCACAAGGTCACACGGGCGGCCCAGGGCAATCCAACGGAAGGCTCCGAGGCCGGCTGGATCAACCAGCCGCAGCAGGACCTCCCGCGACGCCAGGGCCTCGGCCAGCTGATCGGGCCGGCTCTGCTGCAAGCCGTGAAGGTGCTGGGCCAGACCAAGGGCCAGCAGTGCCTCCCCCTGCAGACGATGGCCCAGGGGCTGCCAACCGCTGCTGCGGGCGTCGGCCTCGAGGGTTTCGAGACAGAGGTGGGCGGTCAGGTCCCAGTGGCCGGGATCGCGCAGCAGGTCACCGCTGGCCCGCTGGTCGCGGTAGGCGATCAGGGTGCCTTCAGCGCGTGATTCGAGGTTGTAGCGACGGTTCTCGAGGGCATAGTCGACCACCAGCAGCACACCCCGTTCCAGGGCTGCAGCCGCATCGGCCAACCAGGGGGCGACGGCGGTGTGGAGCTCGGTGGTCCACCCTGCCGGCAGCCGGTGGTCCGCCAGGAGACCACGCAGCTGCAGCTGGCGCCATTGGGCCGCATCAGCCTGGGGATCCAGGGGCTTGCCCGGCTCCAGCCGCAACGGGAGCCCTGCTGGGCCAGCCTCGTCGAGCTGAACCAGCTGCCGGCGCCAGCGGGCCCCGTCCCAGATCACCCGGGCGACCGCCAGGGCATCGAGCACCTC
>RHBP01000352.1 GCA_010030955.1 Synechococcaceae bacterium WBB_10_009
CCCCTGCAGCGGCGCTTCAGCGCCGAGCTGGGCAGCCGCTTCGCCTGGCTGTCGGACGAGTGGTATCTGATGGCGGGGCTGCCCCTTCCGCCACGGGCCAGCTATGAGGATTTGCCTCAAGAGGGCAACGGCGTGGGCAGCATCCGTGCCTTTCTTGAAGCCATGGACGTGGCCACGGCCCAGTTGCCCTCGGCGCTGGCGCGGCCGCGGCGGCTGAGCTGGGTGGTGGGCAAGCTGGTGGCGGAGGCCCTGCGGCCGGCGGTGGATCGGCTCAATGCGGTGCGGGGCCTGGAGCTGCTGCTGCATGGCTTGCCCAGCCCCTACTGGGGGCAGGACCAGGTGGTCACCGGCTTGCTCACCGGATCGGACCTCCTGGAGGGTCTGGCCGGATGTGACCTGGGCGACGAACTGCTGCTGCCTGCGGTGATGCTGCGGCAGGGCCAACCGCTGTTTCTGGACGACCAAACCCTGGAATCGGTTGCGGCGCAGCTGCCGGTGCCCCTGCGGTTGGTGCAGGGGGCAGATGAGATCGTGGCCGCGTGCTTGGGAATCGAGGCGCTGACTGTTTAGGGTTGTGAATATCGTTTGAGCAACGGTTTTCCGTGCCCCGACCGCGTCGGTTCAGGTTGTCAGCTCTGGGTGCAGCGGCCCTGGCTTGCCTCCAGGGCGCTGCGCTGGCTCAGGGCGCCTCCCTGGATCCGCAGCCCAAGCCGTTGCCGCAGGCCACGGAGGTGAAGGGCCAGCGCCCGAAATCAAACCCCACCGTGCTGCCGCCGGCGGCCATCAAGCTGGAGCCCGGGCTCCAGCGGCTCCCCGCCCCGGCCAACTTGGCACTGCCGATCAAGCCAGAGCAGGTGCGCATCACCAACCTGCGCCCCCTGTCGTTGAAGGAGGCGGAAAACCTTGCCGAGGTGAACAACCCTGAGCTCAAGGCCATTGCCAGCCAGGTGGATCAGGCCCAGAGCAACCTGCGGGTGCAGCTGGCCCAGTGGTATCCCACCCTCTCGCTCACCGCCAACGGTTTCCCGAACTACACCGGCGGCCAGCAGATG
>RHBP01000353.1 GCA_010030955.1 Synechococcaceae bacterium WBB_10_009
CTGCCGGTGATCGCCGTGAGCGCCGAGAGAAACAGGTTGCCGAAGCTGTGGCCCTCCAGGCCGGTGCCGGCGCGGAAGCGGTATTGGAACAGCCGGGTGAGCAACGGTTCCTCCGTGGCCAGGGCCGCCAGGCAGTTGCGGATGTCGCCGGGGGGCAGCACCCCCAGTTCGCGGCGCAGCACCCCGGAGCTGCCGCCGTCGTCGGCCACGGTCACGATCGCCGTGAGGTTGGAGCTGTAGCGCTTCAGGCCGCTGAGCAGGGTGGAGAGGCCGGTTCCGCCGCCGATGGCCACGATCGAGGGGCCGCGGTTGAGGCGGCTCTTGGCCGCCAGGGCATCCACCAGCAGGGTGTCTTTCTCCGGGGCCAGGGCTTTCTGAATCGTGCCGAAGCTGCGGCTCTGCCCCAGCCAGATCAGCCCACCCCCGATCAGCAGCACCAACGGGCCCGTGATTTCGCGCGGCAGCACCTGGGTGAGGGTCTGCAGCAGCCAGCGCACCGATTGCAGGGTCCAGTAGATCGGCTGCAGGTCGGCCCACACGGCAGCCCCCAGCAACGCCAACACCAGGCCGATGCCGGAGGTGAGCATCCAGCGCTTCACCACCAGGCCCGGCTGCAGCCACCGGGCTGCCCGCCGCGAGCGGCTCATCAGGTCGCGCTGGCGCAGGTCGCCGCGGTCGACCCAGCTCGGGCGGGGCCGGGCGAGTCGTTTGCTGCGTTGGCCGCGCGCCGCCATCAGCCCTGGTGAGTGCTGAAACTGTACGGAGAAACCGCCAAGATGGCCCCGTTCCCAAAGCCTTGCAGCCGTGGTGCCAGTGGTGGAGCTGCAGGACGTGAACGTGCGCTGGGGCGCCCGTACGGTGCTGCAGGACGTGAACCTGCGGCTGGAGCCCGGCGAGCGGCTGGTGGTGGTGGGTCCCTCGGGGGCCGGCAAATCCACCATCCTGCGGCTGATGGCGGGCCTGCTGTTGCCCAGTGCCGGCGCCATCCGCATCCATGGCACCCCGCAGACCTACCTGCGGCTTGACCAGCGCCACGCCCCCGATGTGCGCC
>RHBP01000354.1 GCA_010030955.1 Synechococcaceae bacterium WBB_10_009
GCCGGCGCCAGCGGCGTCGAACTGGCCTGCAAGCTGGCCGACGAACTCGAAGGCAGCGCCGTGATCGAACTGCTCGAGCAGGGGCCAACGGTGCTTCCCCAGGCCCGCAGTTTCAACCGAGAGCAGGCCCTGCTGGCCCTGCAGCGGCGCGATGTGCGAGTGCGCACCAACACGGCGGTCCTCGCCGTCGGCGCCGATCACCTCACCATCGGCCCCACAGATGAAACCCTGCCCGTTGACGGCACGATCTGGACCGCCGGAATCCGGGCCCAGCCGCCGGCGCTGAGCACCGGCGGCGATCGGGGGAGCGCAACGGGCCGTGGTCAGCTGGCCTGCGGCGCCGATCTGCGCGTGATCGGGGTCGACCATCTGTTTGCCATCGGCGACGTGGCCCAGGTGCCCGATGCCACGGGCCACCCCCTGCCCTGCAACGCCCAGGTGGCCTTTCAGCAGGCCACCTGCCTGGCCGCCAACCTGCGCAGGGACGCGGTCGGCGAAGCGCTGCAACCGTTCAGCTACAAGGATCTGGGCGAAATGATGAGCCTGGGACGCCAGGAGGCCAGCATCACCGGCGGGGGCCTCACCCTGGCAGGCCGTGCAGCCTATGAATTGCGCCGGCTGGCCTACCTGACCAGGCTGCCCGGCACAGGGCACCGGCTCAGGGTGGCGGCAGGATGGCTGTCGGATTGGTGAATGTGCAGCGGCCAGCGACCATGCAGACCCCCCAAACCCAGCAACAGCCACCGTGGCCGAGACCCAGGGGGTTGCTGCTCGACGCCATGGGCACCCTGATCGATCTGCGCGACTCGGTGGGCAGCGGTTATGCCGCGGTGGCCGAACGGCATGGCCTCCGTGTCGAAGCCGACGCCATCGACGCGGTTTTTCCCGCCATCTACCGCCAGGCGCCGCCCCTGGCGTTCGGTCAGCTCGATGAGGCGGTCCTGCTTGACGCAGAACGGAGTTGGTGGGGTGAACGGATCAAGGAGACCTTTGCCGCGATTGGGGCGCCTGCCGCCGAGCCCGACCTGCAGCGGGACGTGTTCGATCACTT
>RHBP01000355.1 GCA_010030955.1 Synechococcaceae bacterium WBB_10_009
AACCACAGCTTCTACTGGCAGTGCATCAAGCCCGGTGGCGGCGGCAGCCCCAGCGGCGCCCTGCTCGACAAGATCAACGCTGACTTCGGCAGCTTCGAAGCTTTCGTCGAGCAGTTCAAGGCCGCCGGCGCCACCCAGTTCGGCAGCGGCTGGGCCTGGCTGGTGCTCGACAACGGCACCCTCAAAGTCACCAAAACCGGCAACGCCGACCTGCCCCTGGCCCACGGCCAGAAGGCTCTGCTCACCATGGATGTGTGGGAGCACGCCTACTACCTCGACTACCAGAACCGCCGCCCCGACTACATCACCACCTTCCTCGACAAGCTGGTGAACTGGGACTTCGTGGCCGCCAACCTGGCCGCCGCCTGAGGCCGGTGCCAGTTCGAGGCCCCCAGCCCCCGCCCCGGCGGGGGCTTTTTCATGCCGGCCGCGCCTCCGCCAGCACCGCCTCCGGCGCAATCCACATGGCATCGCCGTAGGAGAAGAAGCGGTAGCCCTGGCGCTTGGCCTCCTCGTAGAGCTCCAGCAACCGCACCCGGCCGATCAGGGCACTCACCAGCAGCAGCAGCGAGCTCTTGGGCAGGTGGAAGTTGGTGAGCAGCCCCTGCACCACCGCAAAGCGATAGCCCGGTTGGATCACCAGGTTCACCGGGCCGGTGTGGGGCCGCAGCACCCCGCCGTGCAGCTGGGCCACCGCCTCCAGGCTGCGCACCGAGGTGGTGCCCACGGCGATCACGCGGCCGCCACGGGCGCGGCAGGCCTGCACCGCCTCCACCAGGGCCGGGCTCACCTCCACCCACTCGCTGTGCAGCTCCAGCTGGGTGAGGTCTTCCGTGTCCACCGGGCGAAAGGTGCCCAAGCCCACGTGCAGCGTGGTTTCGGCGATCACCACGCCGCGGGCGCGGATCGCCTCCAACAACGCATCGCTGAGGTGCAACCCCGCCGTTGGCGCCGCCACGGCTCCGGGGCGGGAGGCATAGCGCGTCTGATAGCGACTGTCGTCGTCGTCGCTGTGCTGCTGGATGTAGGGCGGCAGCGGCATTTCGCCGA
>RHBP01000356.1 GCA_010030955.1 Synechococcaceae bacterium WBB_10_009
AGGGGCTCACCAGCCACAACCAGGGTGGCGGCAGCGATGGCGCCCCAGCGGTGGCCATGGGGCTCTCCGGCCTGCTGGCCCAGCCCGAGTTCAGCCTGACCACGCAACTGCGCCCTCTGGTGCAGCTGGTGGAACATGCCCCCCAGCAGGTGCTCCAGGGCGGCGGCATCTGGATCGGCGCTGAACACCCGATCGCCGCGCTGCACCACTGTTCCCTGGTGCAGGCCGATTACCACTGCAGCGACGGCAGCGTTGGTCAGGTGGCCCTGGTGGGCCCCATGCGCATGGCCTATGCCACGGCCCGGGCCGCCGTGCGCTCGGTGGCCCGGGTGCTCGAACGACTGCTCGGCTGAACCAACCTCCAGGTCGGTTCAGCTGCCTGGTTCAACTCCCCAGGCCGCCGAGCTTGTCGGCCAACTTGTCGGCCACGGTGTTGACGTCCTTGTCGCCGCGGCCCGAGAGGTTGAGCACCACCTCGGTGCCGGGGGCCAGGGTGGGGCACAGCTGCTCAAGGGCCGCAAAGGCGTGGGCGGTCTCGAGGGCCGGAATGATGCCCTCGAGCTCGCTCACCAGCCGCAGGGCCGTAAGCGCCTCATCGTCGGTGACGGCCAGATACTCGGCGCGGCCGATCTCGCGCAGATAGCTGTGCTCGGGGCCGACGCCGGGGTAGTCGAGGCCGGCGCTGATCGAGTGGGCCTCCTGCACCTGGCCTTCGCTGTCTTGCAGCAGCAGGCTCATGGCGCCATGCAGCACCCCGATGCGCCCTTCGGTGATGGTGGCGGCATGGCGACCGCTGGCCACCCCCTCGCCGGCGGCTTCAACGCCCACCAGGCGCACGCTGGTGTCCTGCACAAACGGGTGAAACAGGCCCATGGCATTGGAACCACCGCCCACGCAGGCCACCAGCACGTCGGGCAGGCGGCCAAAGGCCTCGTGGCACTGCTGCTTGGCCTCCTTGCCGATGCAGGCGTGGAAGTCGCGCACCAGCATCGGGTAAGGGTGCGGGCCGGCCACCGAACCCAAGATGTAGTGGGTGGTTTCGACGTTGGT
>RHBP01000357.1 GCA_010030955.1 Synechococcaceae bacterium WBB_10_009
CGTCCCAGGAAATCCTGGTCGCTGATCAGGCCCATGCAGGCCTCCCCGGTCAGGGGGGCCAGCACCGGCAGGGGCACGCTGGCGGCCGGCAGTCGGGCGGCCACCGCGTCAGCTCGTGCGGGCTGCAGCAGCGGGGTCGGCTGCTTGGCGGTGTGGTTCAGCCGGTCGGCGACGGCAGGATCACAACGCTCGGCATAGAGCGGCAGCACCCAGGCGGGCAGTTGGTTGAAGGGGTCGGAAACCTGCAGGCCGTGACGGTCCACGTAGGGCAGCAGGGCGAGCAGCACGTTGAGGCTGCCCTGGCGTTCCAGGCCCTCCAGCAGGACCTGCGACAGGGCGCTACGCCAGGCGGTCTCCTCGTCATCGAGTGGCAGGGCCGGCAGCACCCCCGTCAGAAACTTGCGATAGACCTGGCCGACCGGACCGGCATACAGGCTTTCCAGCCCGTCAACCGGGGTGGCCAGCCAGAGGCGCGACAGGCAGGTGCGCGCCGAGCGGGCGGCATCAAGGGTGCTGCGGTCCGGTCGCTCCAGCAGTGCGGTGGCAATGGCGTCCAGGCGCGCCACCGACCAGGGGTGGAAGGCCAGCCCAGGCGGCTCTCCTGGGTCTCCAGGCTCCAGTGGGGGCAACTCCGCCGGACTGATCCGTTCGCTGAAGTGCACCGACGGGGGGAGTTTGCGGCGCTGGAACCAGCCCCAGCCAAGGGTCTGGAGCAGGGAGACCATGGTGCGCAGGCAAGGCGGGGGCTCAGCCGCGACCGTAACGGTGGTGACGGTCGTTGAAGGCATCCAGCAGCTGATCAACAGCAGGGAGCCAGTCCCCGCTGCGGGGCTGCCGAAATAGACGCAGGTTCGCGTACCAGGGACTGATGCTGGTGGTCACAAGCCAGCGGGGGTCAGCGCTCCAGGGCAGCAGCACCCAGGTTGGATGGGCCATCGCCCCACCCAGATGGGCCATGGCGGTATCCACGGTGATCACCAGATCCAGTTGCGCCAGCACCCGAGCCGAGGTGGCAAAACCCGACAGCTCGATGCCGGGATCAAGCAGATT
>RHBP01000358.1 GCA_010030955.1 Synechococcaceae bacterium WBB_10_009
CTCCACGACATTGATCCGCACCTGACGGGCGGTGTCGCCGATGGTTTTCTGGATGCCGCTGCGCAGCTCCTCAATGCCGCTGCCCTGACGGCCAACGAGCACACCGGGGCGGGCGGTTTTGAGTTCAACCTCAAGCTGATCGGCCTTGCGGGCGATCACCACGTCGCTGATGCCAGCGGCGTTGTACTTCTTGTGGATGAACTTGCGGATCCGATCGTCCTCCTGCAGGAGGGTCGGATAGGTCTTGCTGGGGGCAAACCAGCGGGAGCGGTGTTCCTGGGTGATCCCCAGGCGCAGGCCGGTTGGATGGATCTTGTGTCCCATCGGTCGGTGTCCTCGGGGGTCAGGTGGCAGGAGCCACAGCAATGCTGATGTGGCAGGTTTTTTTCTGAATCGCGTAGGCGCGACCCTGGGCGCGGGGGCGGAAACGCTTCATCACCGGACCCATGTCCGCACTGGCGGAGGTGATCACGAGGGAAGCGGGATCCAGGCCCAGGTTGTGCTCGGCGTTGGCCACCGCGCTGCGCAGCACCTTGGTGATCGGGCCGGTGGAGCGGTAAGGCATGAACTCGAGCATGATCAGCGCGTCGCGGTAGGAGCGACCGCGGATCTGATCGAGCACCCGGCGGACCTTGGAGGCCGAGCCGCGGATGTAGCGGCCGTGGGCCTGAGCAACGGTGGTTTCGGTGTTGGCCATGTCCTCAGCGACCTCCTTTCTTGTCCTTGATGTGGCCGCGGAAGTTGCGCGTGGGCGCAAATTCCCCGAGCTTGTGGCCCACCATTTGCTCCGTCACGTAGACGGGCACGTGGGCCTTGCCGTTGTGCACGGCAATGGTGTGGCCGATCATCATCGGCAGGATCGTGGAAGCCCGGGACCAGGTCTTGATCACGGACTTGTCACCGGCAGCGTTCTGCTTTTCAACCTTGCGAAGCAGGCTGTCGGCAATGAACGGGCCTTTTTTGAGTGAGCGTCCCATAGCGGTTTAAACGAACAGCAAAGCGGTGAGTTGGATCACGAATCGCGTCCGCCGCGGCTCCGCTTGGAGG
>RHBP01000359.1 GCA_010030955.1 Synechococcaceae bacterium WBB_10_009
GGCACCAATGTGGTGCGGGTGCCCTTCGGCGTGCGTCGCGCCCGCCGGGTGAAGCCCCAGCGGCCCGATCACTGGGCCACGCTGGTGCTGCCCTTCCAGGCCGGCGGTGGTTCTGGCCCCCAGCCGCCTCAGGCGGCGTGATCGAGCTTCCAGTCGACCAGGGCCTTGACGTCTTCTACTGAACTGGCCGGGGCCCTGAACGGCAGCCTGTCCATGGGGCTGCGCTCAGGCCTCACGACCCAGGTCAGATCAGCCTGCGGGATCAGCACATATCCCCGGTAACGCACCGGGGTCTGGTGGCGGCTGAGCTGCTGGGCCGTTGATGCCATGGTCTGGCGCTAATTGATCAGGACTTATTGGAGCGGGCCAGCTAGGCAAATCCGCCAATTCCAGAATTGCTTCCGAGGCTGCTTAACAGCCTGCAAGAAAGTTCTGTTGTGCTGGTTGATCCCTTGCGGCGCAAGGGTCTTGGGCTCCCTGGGGAGTCATCATCCATCCCAGTCTGGACCCGCTTCTGTAGCGAGAAACACCACGGTTTGCTCTTACCGGTTTGCTCTTACCGGTTTGCTTTTGCCGGATTGCTCTGAGCCGATTGCTCAGGGTTCAGGGCCCGGGCCCCGCTCAAGCGCCCCGGGACTCAGTAGTTGGCGCCGCTGCGCCGCTGGTGCACGGCGGTGGTGCCGGTCGGATCCAGCACGCCACCCGCCGTGGCCTGGGCATAGAGCAGCCAGTGGTCGCCGCATTCCATGCGCGCTGTGATTTCAGCTTCGAGCCAGGCCAGGGCCTCGGGCAGGATCGGCTGGCCCCCAGGGCTGTTGTCGAGCTCCAGCCCGGCAAAGCGGTCGGCGCCGGGGGCAAAGGGCTGCAGAAACTGCTTCATCAGGACGGTTTCGCGGCCGGCGGCGAGCACGTTGAGGCAGCAGCGGTCGCCGCTGTGCAACAGCGATTCGGCGGCCCGATCCTTGGCGATGGCCACGGTGAAGCCAGGCGGGCTGAAGCTGGCCTGGCTCACCCAGCTGGCCACCA
>RHBP01000360.1 GCA_010030955.1 Synechococcaceae bacterium WBB_10_009
ACCAGCCTGGCGCCCTGCAGAACCCAGGTCTCCAGTGGTGTCAGCGCGATCAGTTCGCCGCTGCCCGCGACATTGCCGCTGCGCCCGCCGCTCGGATCGACCCCGCTGGCCACGTCAATGCTGCTTCCGTGGCGCCAGTGACGGGCCTGAAGGGTCAGGTTGCTGCCCTGCTGCCGCAGTTGAAAACGCCAGTTGCCCGGGCTGCCGTTGTCGGGCGGTTGCAGGCTCAAGCGGGCGCTGAGACTGCCCAGGCTGCAGGCTCCGCCCGGGTTGGCGGCGGTTTCCAGAGCCACGATGCGGCCGTCGGCTCCAGGGCGCCAGCAGCTGCCTGCGGCCTGTTGCTGCAGCAGCACCGGCGTCCAGCGTCCGCGTCCGTCGGCCTGGGCTGCCAGCAGGTTGTGGGTCGTGAGCGGCGTGGGCTGCCCGCCACCGTCGGCGAGGCCGCGGCTCAGGACCGCCCCGCCCTGGACTGCCGCCAGCAGCACTGCGGTTCCCAGGATCAGTCGGTGGTGTCGTGCGGTGCCCATCGCTGTGATGCCGGCCTCAGGATGGTCTGGCTCAGGATGCTCTTTAGCTCAGATGCCGGAGTTGTCGAGTGCCAGGTGAACGAACATCGCCGCCGGACAGAGGCGACGGCTCGGCCAACCCTGTGGTGGCTGCCGCCTGCGACGGCGCCTGCAGCGGCAACCCGGGGCCGGGGGGCTGGGGCGCCCTGCTGCGGTTTGCTGATGGCAGCGTTCGGGAGCTGGGCGGCTCCGATCCCGCCACCACCAACAACCGCATGGAGCTGACCGCGGCCCTGGCGGTGCTGCAGGAGCTCGCGACCCTGCCGCGCCAGCCGCAGCTGGCGATCCGCACCGACAGTCGCTATGTGATCGATGGCCTCCAGAGTTGGATGGCGGGCTGGAAGCGCAAGGGCTGGAAGACGGCCGCCGGTGCGCCCGTGCTCAACCGCGATCTGTGGGAGCAGCTCGATCGCGCCCGCCTTCCCGGCGTGGTGCTGCAGCACGTGCGGGGCCA
>RHBP01000037.1 GCA_010030955.1 Synechococcaceae bacterium WBB_10_009
TCCATCAGGTCGTCGGCCTCCAGGTCGCGCAGTTCCAGGTCGGCGTCGCGGGTGACGCGGAAGAAGTAGTGGCCCTCCACCTCCATGCCGGGGAACAGCCGCTGCAGGTTGAAGGCCACCACCTGCTCCAGGGGCACCGCCATGAAGCGCGGCTGGGGGCTGCGCCCCCCATGCAGATCCGTGGGGATGCTCACGAACCGCGGCAGCGTTTTCTTGGGAACCTTGATGCGGGCGAACTGCAGCTGCTTGCTGTGGGGATCGCGGATCATCACCGCGATGTTGAGGCTGAGGTTGCTGATGAAGGGAAAGGGGTGGGCCGGATCCACCGCCAGGGGGGTCAGCACCGGGAACACCGCCTGCTGGAAGTAGCTGCTGGCCCAATCCTTCTGTTTGCGCGAGAGCTCCTCGTAATCGAGCAGCAGGATGCCCCGTTCGCTGAGTTGGTGTTTGAGGCTCTTGCGGTAGTGCTGCTGCTGGCGCTCCAGCAACGGTTCAAGCTGCCGGCGGATCTCGTTCAACTGCTCCAGCGGCGTGCGGCCGTCGTGGCTGAGCTTGTCCACCTGGGCGTGGTGCTGCGACTGCAGCGACGCCACCCGCACCATGAAAAATTCGTCGAGGTTGTTGCTGAAGATGGCGCTGAATTTGGCCTGCTCCAGCAGCGGCGTGGCCGGGTCCAGGGCCTGGGCGAGCACCCGTTCGTTGAACCGGATCCAGCTCAGCTCGCGGTTGAGGTAGAGCTCGCTCGGCAGGGGGTGGGAAGCACCGTGGGCCGCGCTCGGGGCAGACATGGTGGAGAAATCGCCGACCCCAGTCTCCGCTGATTTGGTTGTGTTCAGGTTATTGCCCTCGCCGGCCATGGCCCATCGGCTCATGGCTTGACCGGTTGCAGCAGGCGCTGCAGCTTGAGGGCCAGGGCCCAGCACTCGGTGGATTCCGGGTGGTCTTGCTCCTCGCTGATCACTGAAATCTGGCAGCGGTGGGTGCGCGAATCCTTCCAGCGCAGCGTCACCTGCACCGCCCGGTGGCGTTCCTGGCGGGGCAGGTTGTGTTGTTCCCACAGCTGAAATTGTTCATCGCTCTGGCGAGGGTCGAGCTGCAGGCCCAGGCTGGAATGGAACAGGTCCTTCAAGCGCACCAGATGGCCTGGATGCACATGGGTGACCCATGAAACCTGGGGCATGGTTCGCCCTCCTGGGAGCGGCTTCAGCCTCTCAGTGATTGGGCCGCTGGCGTGTGTTGTGCTTAACGCCGGGGCCCCAGGGGTTGGCGTTTGTGCTGCTTGCCACGCGGCGCTGTGTCGCGATGCTCGTTGGGGCTCGGCAGTGCCCTGGTTGGATGGCGGCGAGCCAATGGAGCGCCTGGGGCCGGCATGGGTTGGATGGGCCGCCTGCTGCCTGCCGTTGCCATCGGGGTCGCGCTTGTGGCACCGCAGGCGGCCCGGGTGGAAGCCCAGCCATCCCAGGTGCTGTTGCTGCGCCATGGCCACAAAGATCCCAACCGGGGCGACTTCAACCTCTCCCCCCAGGGGTTCCAGCGGGCCCAGGCCCTGGCCATTGCGCTGCCCCTCTGTTTTGGCCCCATTGGGCGAATCCTCACCTTTGTGATGGATCCCGACACCAGCAAAAACGCCCGCAGCTATCAAACGGCGGTGCCGCTCGCGGTGGCCACGGGCGTGAACATCCGCATCATGGGCGACGCACTGGAGCAGTCGCGGCGGCTGGGGGAGCAGATCCGGCGCCAACCGCTCGACCGGGGGCGGCTGGTGGTGGTGTTCTGGGAGCACCGCCACCTCCCCGAGCTGGCGGCCGGCCTGGGCTGGCCCGACATGCCGCCGATCGCCGACGACGACTTCGATCGCCTCGATCAACTCGTCTACACCAACGCCTCCTCGCCGCCGCAGGTGAGGCGCCTGAGCCAGCAGCGCCTGCTGGATGGCTCCGAATCCTGCAGCGGCGCTGCCAACCTCCCCGACCGACCATGACCTTGCGCGCCACCCGCTTCGGCCCCCTGCTCACCCTGCTGCTCTGGGTGTTGCCCCTGCCCGCGCAGGCCCAGCCCAGCAGGGATGTGGAGGCCTACGCCCAGGGCATCGTGCTCGACCGCAAGGCACTGCTGCAGGCCATGGGTCCGCCGCCCGCCGCCGGCAGTGAAGTGGCCAGCAATGATCTGGCGATCCTGCTCTGGCTGCAGGGCTCGCGCACCCCTGAGATGGAAGCCAACACCTGGCTCACCCTCGACCGCAACCCCATGCTGTTCAGCCGCGCCTTGGGGGTGGATCTGCAACAGACCACCCCGACGCTCGAGGCCGGATTGATGGCCTTCCTCGCACCCATCAATGCCGTGATGGGGCGTTTCAAACGCGACTTTGGCCGTCCAAGACCGTTTGTTCAGTACCCGCAGATTCAGCCCTGTTTGCCGCGGGAAGCCTCCGCCTCCTACCCATCCGGCCATTCCACCTGGTATCGGGCCACCGCAGAGCTGTTGGCCGACCTGATCCCTGAGCGCCGGGAGCGTTTGTTGTCGGTGGGCTACCACGGTGGAGCCAGCCGGGCCACCTGCGGAGCCCATTTCCCCTCCGATGTGGAGGCTGGCCAGCGGCTTGGGGCCGCCGCCGCCCGCCAGGTGATCGCCACACCCCAGTGGCAAGCCTTTCGCAAGGATCCAGCCCTCCAGGCTGAACTGGAGACGTTGCGGCGGGTCCCGGCGGATCGCCTGATGATGTTGACCCGCTAACGCCACGCCGGGGTCGGCGGGATGCTCAGTGCAGCTCGAGCTCTTCGACGATGCTGCACAACGCCGCAGAGAAGGCCTCCAGGGGCCAGCCCCGCTCCTCGCACAGTTCCACCCCACGCTGCCGCAGCAACCCATCGATCTGACGCCATTGGGCTGGGCTCAGGGCGAAGCTGCGGCGAGCCTGGTCGGGTTGGATGTAAGAAACCTGGCGCTCAGGCACGTGGTGTTGGCCCTACACGCACGGGGCCTGTCGGCGCGGATGATGGAGCCCAATCAGAATCAACAGGACACACGCAAAGCACAGCGCTGGGCGCCGAATCGTGTTGGGATTCTTTATTCTGTGGCGATGAAGTTGTAGTCGAGTAAAGCAGCGAAAAAGGCCAGTTTAAGGTCGGCCAGCCTGGAGCGATCCAGGGGGTTGTCCCCCGGCGCCCAATCCTCCATGGCGCCCTCGATCACCCGATGGATGAGGGCAACGGAACCGATGTCCAGGTCAAACTGGGCCACATGAATCGGGGCCGTTTCGGCAGAGCCGTGTTCCACGGTTCAAGACCATTGGAGTCACAGTGAAGCCATCCCTTTGGGCTGTTTTGGTGGTGATCGACACCAATGCGTCTCGAGGCGTGCGCAGGGCGGCAGCCGCACGTGCCCACCGACACCCGCCCAAGGTGCCAAGGGCCACGCGCCTTAGCGGCGCCGGCCGGATTGTTGCAGCTTGATGGTGGTCAGGCCGATGCCCACCACCGCCAGCGCCAGGGTGGCTGCACCGAAGCCATGGGCGGTGGCAACGGCATGCAGCAGGTACCAGCAGGGGATCCCCACACAGGTCCACAGCAGGGGTTTCAGCGCGCCCATTGAGTGGAAGACGGCAGCGGAAGCCGGCAGTGGTGGTTGCCTGCGGCGGCCCCATTGAACCCGATGCTGATCAACGGACGGTGATGGCCCAGCCCATGCCGAGGGCTGGAAGCAAATCGGTAGGTTTTCAATCTTGTCCTGTGCTTCAACGGGCCTTAACGCACCGTGTCCACGGTGGTTGCACGTGTCCATGCAGCGCTCCGCTGCCTGCTTCCGTGACCTCCACTCGCGATCTGCCTGCACCGTCCAGTTACGGCGATGCCCAGCGCACGGGATTAACGGCCGACGATCTCTTTGACGGGCTCACCGAGCACCTGTTTTTCAGCCAGGGGGCCAGCACATCGGCCCCATCCGACCACGATCTCTACATGGCCCTGAGCTATGCGGTTCGGGATCGGTTGATCAGCCGCCATCTGGCCTACAAGGAGCTTCTGCGCCGTCAGCCCGCCAAGGCCGTGGCCTACCTGTCGGCGGAGTTTCTGATCGGCCCCCAGCTCGCCAACAACCTGTTGATGCTCGGGGTAATCGATCAGGCCCGTGAAGCCGTCTCCCGCTTCCCCGGGGTCACCCTGGAGCGCATCTTGGAGGTTGAGGAGGAGCCCGGTCTCGGCAACGGTGGCCTGGGGCGTCTGGCCGCCTGCTTCATGGAATCGCTGGCCAGCCTGGAGCTGCCCGCCACGGGGTATGGCATCCGCTACGAATTCGGCATCTTTGACCAGCTGATCGAGAACGGCTCCCAGGTGGAGATCACCGATCAGTGGCTCAAGGGCGGCTGGCCCTGGGAGTTGGTGTATCCCTACAAGGCGTGCCGCGTGGGGTTCGGCGGCCACACCACCATGCACCGTGATGACCAGGGCCGCCTGCGGGTGCAGTGGCATCCCGCCAGCGAAGTGCTGGGCATCCCGCACGATGTTCCCGTGCTCGGTTTCGGGGTGAACACCTGCGGCCGGCTGCGGCTCTGGCGGGCCGTGGCCGCCCAAAGCTTTGATTTTTCCGCCTTCAACCGCGGCGACCACCTGGCCGCGGTGGAGGAGAAGGTGAGGAGTGAGACCCTCTCCAAGGTGCTCTATCCCAACGACGGCACCGATGCCGGGCGGTTGCTGCGGCTCCAGCAGCAGCACTTCTTTGTGAGCTGCTCGCTGCAGGACATGCTGCGCAATCTGCAGAAGCGCGGCCTGCCGATCACCGATTTCGAGCAGCACTGGGCCGTGCAGCTCAACGACACCCACCCCGCCATTGCGGTGGCCGAGCTGATGCGGCTGCTGGTGGATGAGCACCAGCTCGATTGGGACCACGCCTGGGGGATCACCTCCCGGTCGCTGGCCTACACCAACCACACCCTGCTGCCCGAGGCCCTGGAGTGCTGGGGGCTCGACTTGTTCGGGCGGCTGCTGCCCCGCCACCTGGAGATCATCTTCGAGCTCAATGCCCGTTTTCTGCAGCAGGTGAGGATGCGCTACCCCGGCGATGACGCCGTGTTGCGCCGGGTGTCGTTGATCGACGAGCGGGGGGCCAAGGCCGTGCGCATGGCCCACCTGGCGGCCCTTGGGGCCCATCGCATCAATGGTGTCGCCGCCCTGCACAGCGACCTGGTGCAACGGGATCTGTTCCCCGACTTTGCGGCCCTGTGGCCCGAGAAGTTCACCAACATCACCAACGGCGTCACCCCCCGGCGTTGGCTGGCCCTCTCCAACCCTCCGCTGGCGGCCCTGTTGGAGGCGTTGCTGGGCAGCAGCTGGCCGGTGCAGCCCCAGGGCTGGTCGGCGTTGGAGCAGTGGCAGGACGACGACGCGGTGCTGGAGCGCTGGGGCGGTTGCAAGTTGGCCGCCAAGCGTCAGCTCAGCACCCTGGTGGCCGAGCGCAACGGCCTGTTGGTGGATCCCACCTCCCTGTTCGACATCCAGGTCAAGCGGATCCACGAATACAAGCGCCAGCACCTCAATGCCCTGCAGCTGGTGGACCGCTACCTGCGGATCAAAGAGGGCCGCACGGAGGGCATGGCGCCACGCACGGTGGTGTTCGCCGGCAAGGCCGCACCGGGCTACGCCATGGCCAAGTTGATCATTCGCCTGATCAACGGCATCGCTGAGGTGGTCAACAACGACCCCGACTGCCGCGACCTGCTCAAGGTGGTGTTCCTGGCTGACTTCAACGTGAAATTGGCCGAGAAGATCTACCCAGCCGCCGACCTCTCCGAGCAGATCTCCACCGCCGGCCTCGAGGCCTCGGGCACCGGCAACATGAAATTCGCCATGAATGGCGCGATCACCATCGGCACGCTGGATGGGGCCAATGTGGAAATTCGCCAGCAGGTGGGCGAGGAGCATTTCCTGCTGTTCGGCCTCACCGCCGACGCGGTGCAGCAGTGGCGCAGCCAGGGCTACCGGCCCTGGGAGCTGCTGGAGGGCTCCGGCCCGCTGCAGCGGGTCTTCGAGCTGATCGGCTCCGGGCAGTTCAGCCAGGGCGACCGAGAGCTGTTCCGTCCGCTGCTGGATGGCCTGGTCCACGGCGATCCCTTTTTCGTGCTGGCCGATTTCGACGCCTACTGCCAAGGCCAGCAGCGGGCCGATGCGCTGTGGCAGACCCCCAGCAGCTGGCGCCGCTCATCGCTGCTGAACACGGCCCGCAGCGGTCTGTTCTCCTCCGACCGTGCCATCGGTGAGTACGCCGAACGGGTCTGGGGCGTCAAGCCCCTGCCCGTGGAGCTGGCCTGCAACCTGCCGACCCTCAACTGATCCCCCACACCATGGCCGCCGCAAGCCGCCGCCCCAGCGATGTTCAGAACGGCGACATCCGCGATTGGATGGCCGCCGCCGCCCGCGCGCCGGTGGCCGACCCCGCGCTCACGATCCTGCGCGGGCAACAGATTCAGGCTGGACAGCGGCCCGATGCCACCGCCGCCCAGCGCCGTGCGGCGGCACGGGCCCGCAGCCAGCTGGTGCAGGCCAATCTGCGCTTGGTGGTGTGCCTGGCCAAGCCCTACCGGGCGCGTCTGCAGCAGTCGTCGGTGCTGGAATTCGCCGATCTGTTGCAGGCCGGCACGCTGGGGTTGATCCGTGCGGTTGAGAAGTACGACCCCAGCCGTGGTTATTCCTTCTCCACCTACGCCGCCTGGTGGATCCGTCAGAGCATCCGGCGGGAAATCGAAGCCCACGACGGCCCGATCCGGCTGAGTGCGCGGCTGCACCAGCTCAAACTGAAGCTGCACTTCGCCCCCGCCCACCTGCAGGGGGAGGCCCTTGCGGCCCACCTGGAGGTGTCTCCGGATCAGCTCCAGGAGCTGCTGGCCACCCTGCGGGGGGCCAAGGTGGTGAGCCTGGATCGCCCCGTGCAACTGGGCTCCGGCGATGTGTTGCCCCTCTCGGAGTGCGTGGCGGCGCCCCCCGATCAGGCCCTCACCTGGGTGGAGCTGGATGACGCCACCCAACGGCTGCGCCGCCGTGCGCCGGCGGAGATGGCCGTGCTGGATCGCCTGGCCCAGGGGGAAACCGAGAGTGCGGTGGCCCGCAGCCTGGGGATCAGCCGCCAGGCCCTGCACCGGCGGGTGCACCAGTCGCGCAAGCGGTTGCGGCTGGTGGACCCGGATGCCAGGGTGCTGCTGGAGGCGTTGGCCTAACCGCCGCGGCCCGCGTCGGCGAGCAACCGGCGCCCATCCAGCCGTTGCACCATCACCACCCCCGGCCGCGGGTTGCGGCCGTCGATGCCGGACGGCCAGTTCGACCCCATCGGCACGCGCCTGAGCTGCTCAAACGGCTGGCCGTTGCGGTCGCGCAGGGCAAAGGCCTGGAACTCCTCCGCCCCACCGCGTCGGGCGCCATGGTCTTCGCCGGGGTGCTGCACCGCCAGAAACAGGGTGGCCTCCTCGGCATCAAAGCAGGGTCCGCACAATTCGCATTCCATCGGTCCGCTGGCAAACAGCAGGGCCTGACCGGCCAGGGGGCCACGCCGGGGCAGCACCCAGCAGGCGTTGTTGCCGAAGATGTCCAACCCGGCGCTGCTGGTGGAGCGGTCGGTCACCAGCCAGATGTTGCCGCCGCGATCCACCGCCAGGTTGTCGGGGTTGGAGAAGCCCATGCCCCCCTGCCAGGGGGTGCCGCCGGTGGCCACCATCCGCCAGCGGAATGTGCCCCCGGCGCGATCGGGGTCTGCGGCTGTGTCGCTGAGGCGCATCACCCAGCCATAGGGCCAGCTGGTTTGCCCAGCGGGGCCCCGGAAGATGGCGGGATCGGCCCGTTCGCTGCCATCGCTGCCGCCGGCCGTGAAGCTGATCAGCAGGTCGCCCGTGTCCGGGTCGAGGTCGGTGTCCTCCGGCCGTGCCGCCGGTGTGGCGCCAATGGCGTTGGCGGCCAGGTGGGCATCGATCAGGATTGCCCCCTGCTGGCTATCGCCGCTGCCGGGGTAGAGGTCGCCCAGGGTGGCAAAGCGCCGGCAGTAGTCGAGCACCGCCGCATCGCTCGCGAGGCTGGTGGATCCCGGTTGGCTGCGGTCGGTGTGGGGCACCACAACGGCCTGGGGCTCGCCCTCCACCGCCAGGGTGCTCGGACGCCGGG
Organism: Synechococcaceae bacterium WBB_10_009; assembly: GCA_010030955.1. Classification (GTDB taxonomy): domain Bacteria; phylum Cyanobacteriota; class Cyanobacteriia; order PCC-6307; family Cyanobiaceae; genus Vulcanococcus. The sequence goes on from RHBP01000037.1 coordinate 8,139, forward strand.
GATTGACGGCGGTGGCCGCATCCAGGGCGATCCAGCGCCCTTGGCCATCGGGGCTGAGTTGGGCCACCTCCAGCCGGCCCCGCCCAAACAGCCGCGAGTTGCGGGGATCCTGCGGATCCGCCACCCGCTCAGCACTCACGAACCGGTAGACATGGCCGCCGTGGCGATCACAGCCGGAGTACACCACCAGCGGCTCCCCCCGGCGGGCGCGCACCGCCACCGCCTCGTGGCGGAACCGCCCCAGCCAGCTGTGCTTCACCGCCGCCTGCTCGGGGCGGCGGGGATCCAGCTCCACCATCCAGCCGTACTTGTTGCCGGCCAAGCCAAAGGGGTTGCCCAGCCCCTCCAGCCGCGCCCCATCGAACCGAAATGGCCGCCGGGATGGCGCAGGGGAGGAGCCGTCGGCGTAGACGGCCTCCACCACGTGGGTTTGGAAATTTTCCTCGGCTGAGAGCACAGTGCCCCAGGGGGTTTGGCCGCCCGCGCAGTTGGCAAAGCTGCCGATCACCGCATCCGCAAGGCCGTCGTTGTAGCCGAGCCGTTGCCGGCGCCGAAACACCGCGGCGGCCGGGCCGCTCACCCCCAGGCGCTGTTCCGGCTGGCGCCAGCCGCTCAGCCCGGTGATGCGCCGGTCGAGCCGGCCTGCGCTGTGGCGCCAGCGCCCATCGCCCTGGCGCTGCAGGGTGGCCACGCCGATGCCCTGATCCGTGAGGGCGGCCTCCGCCACGGCCACCACCAGGGGGCGGAGCGGATCATCGTTCGCCAGGGCCGCCAGATCCACGGCGCCGCCCCGTTGCTCCAGGGCCGCCTGCAGCTCGGCGAAGGGAAGGGTTTGGCCGGTGACTTCGCTGTACCCCGCACACCAGGTGCGGCCGCTGATGTATTCGAAGTTGATGGTGAGCAGGGCCTGATCCGCCGCCAGCGGTTGGAAGGCCAGGTAGTCGTTGTTGAAGCCCACCCGGCCGTCGCCGAGGGGATCTCCCCAGCTGAGCACCAGTTCGGCGCGGTATCCCTCCGGCACCACCATCCGGTCGTCGATGCTGATGCGCCGGTAGTGCTGTTGTTGCTGCGCGGCGCTGAGCCCATCGCTGGGCAGGGGGATGGGGCCCCGCAGCGGCGGAAAGGGGCGCACCGCCGCGGGCGATGGCTGGCCGGCGCCCCGCCGCGCCTGGGCCAGGGCCGGGGCCGCGCTCGCCCCCAGCGACACCCCCAGCAACTGGATCAACAGCGAGCGGCGGTTCATGGGTGCTCCAGGCAGGCGTGCGGTGGGGTGGGGATCAGCAGCGCCAGACGGCTGCTCTGCAGGGGATTGAGGTTGTCATCGCTCACCAGCAGCAGGCTGGGGCGCCCGTTGGCCTGGGGTGGCCCCAGGGCCAGCCCCTCCCAGTTTTCAGGGCTCAGCCCGGCCTGCTGGAGGTTCCAGATCCGCAACGGTGGCACCACGGCGCCGGGCTCGGGGAGGGGGTAGAGCGCCAGGCGGTTGTCCCAGCGCTGGGGCGGGGTGTACCGCCGCAGCAGGGCCAGCAGCCGCGGCGGTTGGCCGGCCCGCTGCGGCAGGGCCAGCAGGTCGGTGAGGCTCCACGGTTCCGGCCCCGGCAGCTGCAGCGCCCCCTGGGGGCTGGCCTCGGGTGCCGCCGCGGCCGGCCGGCCGGCGGGCCACCACCAGCGCAGCAGGCGCACTTGCTCATCGGGATCCTGCAGCAGGGGCCGCTCCGCCGCCATCAACAGCTGCAGCGGTTGACCTGGGGCACTCAGCCGCGTCAGCGATTCGGGGCCGGCATTGCTCGCCAGGCCGCTGCCGGGGGCCGCCTGCCACGGGGCGGGGAGGGGCAGCCGCTGCAGCGTGCGGCCATCCCGGCGGTTCACCCGCAGCAACAGGGCGGGCCGATCGTCGCTGCGGCGCCCCTCACTGGCGATCCACGCCTCATCGCCGGCCAGCACCAGGCCCTCCCCATCCAGGGCCTCGCCGCCGGCGCCGGCGATCGGCCGCTGCAGCAGCAGCCGAGGTGCCCAGCGCGGGCCGGGCAGCGTCCAGGCGCTGAGCTCCGCCTGTGGCAGATCGCTGAGCAGCCAAAGGCGGCCCCGCTGGGGCTCGTGCACGATGGCTGAAAAGCCGCCGATGGCCTCGCCGTTGGGCCCCTGCCGCGGCAGGGTCTGCTCCCATTGCAGCGTCCAGCCCACCGGCGCCGCACAGCCCTGGGCCGCGACCCATCCCGCCGTGAGCAGAGCCGTTAGGGCTGGCATGGCACCAGGCGGCAGTCGATGCGGTAGCGCTGCAGCTCCCGCGTGAGCAGGTCGGCCAGGTCGCGGTCGAGGGGGGCGCTCTGGTGCCACTGGCCATCCAGCCACCCCTGCAGGGCGCCCGGGGGCAGCCCCAGGAAGCGGGCCAGGCATTGCTGCACGGCAAAGCCGTCGATGCGATGGCCCGATCTCCGCAGCTCCACCCGCCAGCCGGCCGGTTCGAGCCGGCCGGCCTCCACGCGGCGCAGGCTCTCCAGATCCGCCAACACGGTGAGTTCGTCGCCGGCGTGCACCTGCCACTCCAGCGGGGGGATGGGGATGAGCTCGCCGCTGCGGGCGCGCTGCAGCGTCAGCACATTGAGCCCGTAGCCGTTTTCCAGCCGTGCCACGGTCATGCCGGTGAGTGGGTCGCCGCCACTGAGTTGGTAGCGCACCACAAGGCGGTTGACGCCCCGCACCCGCACCACCCGCTCCACCCGCTCCCCAAAGGCGGTGGCCACCACCGCATCGGCGGCAATGTCCATGCCGGAGATCACCGACATTCCCCCCATCAGGCTGCCGAGCTGGTCGCTGGCGGCCATGGCGTGGGCCAGCACCGCCAGGCGTGTGCGCGGGTGATGCTGCTGCACCTCCAGCACCGCCTGCATGTTGGCCAGCAGGTTGTTGGAGAGGGCGGCAATGCCCACCAGCTCGGTGTGGCGCAGGCCCTGCAGCCGTTGGCGAAGGCCCGCCAACCCCTGGTGCAGGTCGCCGCACTGCACGCCGATGCCCTCCGCCGCCATCAGCGCCGTGAGCGGTTCGGCCAGGTCGCTGGCCTCCACCAGCAGCACCTGGCGGCTGCCGCGCCGCGGCCGCTGCGGCCGCTCCAGCCCCAGCCGGCTGGAGAGCAGCCGCTCCAGGATCACCGCCACCAGGCAGGAGGTGAGCACCGTGCCCAGCAGGGCATACACCAGCCCCAGGGTGAGCTGCAGTTGTGTGGCCTGGGTGAGCAGGTTGAGGGGGTCGATGTATTCGCCCTTCAGCAGCCCGAGGGTCACCACCAGGCCCCCCTGCCAATGCCGCCCTTCGCTGAACAGCACCACCCCCAGGCCCAGGGCCGCCAGCCCCAAGCCCAGGGCCAGCGCCATGGGGCGGTTCAGGGGCCGGCGGCGCCGCAGTTGGGCCAGCCCCCCCCAGCCCTCAAGGCGCGGCAGGCGCCATCGGCCCCGGCGTTGGCCGCCGCGGTGGCGTGCGGGCTGGCTGCGACCGGTGCGGCTGCGCAGGGCGATCCGCAACCCCTCCGCCGCGGCATCGCGGCTGCGCAGCCCGCGGCTGGGGCCCGCCGCTGGCGTGGCCGCGCCGTCCATCAGCACCACCGTGGAATCCCCCATGGCGCCGCCGGCGCCGGCGGTGAGCGTGGTGATCGAGCTGTCGGGGTGCAGGGCCGCCGCCAGGGCCGCGGCCGTGAGCATCAGCGGGTTGACCACGGCGAGCCGGGGGAGCCGTTGCTCCAGCAGTTGCCCCAGGCTCTGTTCCTGGCCGCTGGCCCGCACCACCAGCTCGGCGTGGGGGTTGAGCAGACGCACCTGCAGGGCGGCCTCCAGGTTCACCTGGCTGTCCTGGCTGAGCAGCAGCACCGCCCGGCAGTGCTCCACCCCAGCCCGTTTCAGCACCGCCGCCTGGCGCATGTCTCCCAGGATGAGCCGATCCTGAAAGGCGTGCTCCAGTTCCGGGCTGCGCCACAGCGGCGCCTGCAGGTCGACCCCGGTGAGCGGAACGCCGAACCCCAGCAGACGCTCCAGGCACGCCTGCCCCAGGGCGCCGAGGCCGCAGATCAGCAGGGCATCCGCAGCATGGGGAGCTCCATGGCTCCGGCTGACAGGCAACGGGCCTGGCTCCATGCCACCCACGGTAGTCATCCCGGACACCCGTGTCCTTCACCGTTCCTTCATCGAAGCGGGTCAGCATGACCCCAGTGGTTGGTTCACGATGGACATCTCAGCCCTGCACACGATCCAGGCCCTGGCGGGCAGCGTCGCCGTGCGCCAGTTGCAGCCCCAGCAGATCCTCTTCGAGGCGGGGGCCCCCGGCGACAGCATCTTCTGCATGCTCTCCGGCACGGTTCAGCTCACCTGGGAAGGGGGCGGCCAGGAGTGCTTTGAAGCGGGGCAAGTGTTTGGCGTGGGGGCCCTGGTGACAACCGATCACCGGCGCCATGCCACCGCCCAGGCGCTCACCGCCTGCGAGGTGCTGGAGATGAACCGCGAAGAATTCCTGTTCGCCGTGCAGGAAACGCCGATGTTTGCGGTTGAGTTGCTGGCCTCGCTGGAGCAGCGCCTGCGCCGCTCCCAGCAGGATGACTCCGAGCCCTAGCGGCGGCTGCCGGTCCAGTCTTCAAACCAGCCCCGCCGCCAGAGCATCACCGTTTGGATGGTGGCGATCGCCCCCATCAGCAGCAGGGACGTGATGTAGCCATAGCGCCACTGCAACTCCGGCATGTTGGTGAAGTTCATGCCGTAGATGCCGGCAATGAAGGTGAGCGGCGCAAAGATCGTGGACACGATCGTGAGCGTTTTCATGATCTGATTCATGCGGTTGCCGCTGCTGGCCATGTGGGCTTCGGTGACGGCATCGCACTGGTGGCGCAGGATTTCGCAGCTCTCGAAGATCTG
>RHBP01000361.1 GCA_010030955.1 Synechococcaceae bacterium WBB_10_009
GCCCGAGCCTCAGCTCAAGCCTGCTGCTGGCCGGTCTGATCTGGTGGCTGCTGAAGCTGCTGGCCTACGCCGGCCACAGGGTGCCCGGCGGCGCCTGGCAGCTGCCCAAGGCCCTGGTGGTGGCCGGGGTGGTGTGGACCCTGCTGCGCTGCAAAGACGTGGTGCTGCGGCACGCACTGGGCAATCCCCGGCTGCTGCCCGATCGCAGCAACCGCGAGCGGGCTTTCCTGCTCGATCTGGTCGGCAAGCTGATCACCGCCGTGGTGGTGGTCGTCGGCAGCCTCGAGGTGATGCGGCAGCTGGGGGTGTCACCGGCGCTGCTGCTGACCGCCAGCGGCATCGGCGCCGCCGCGATCGGCTTCGGGGCCCGCACCCTGGTGGAGAACCTGCTGAGCGGGCTCATGCTCTATGTGCACCGCCCCTTTGCCGTCGGCGACGAGATCGCGTTACCCGACAAAAACCTGAAGGGAACGGTTCAGGCCATCGGTGGCTACTACAGCCAGCTGCTGACCAGCGACCAGCAGCCGCTCTACATCCCCAACTCCATCTTTGCCAACTTCGCGATCCTCAATGTGAGCCGGCGTCAGCTGCGCCGGTTGCTGGTGCCCATCCCCCTGCGGCCGCAGGATCGTGCCGTGGCTGCAGCGATTGCGGCCGAACTGCAGGCAACCCTGCGCGCCATGCCCGACCTGGCTGACGACCAACCCCGCCGCGTGCACGTGGTCGGACTGGCAGCCGGCAGCCTTGAACTGCGGCTCGAGGGTTTCGTACCCGGGGATGTCGAGCGCTTCTACGCCAAGCAACAGGAGGTGCTGCTGCTGATCGGCGCGGTCATCGCGCGCCATGGCGCCGCTCTGGCCGATCCGCTGCAGGGCCTCAGATCAGCTCTGGATGGGCCGGATCGCCCTTGAACGGACCCACCACCTGGGAGGTGATCCAGCCCCCGTAGAACCCACCGGGTTGGGGCCGCACCCGCTCGCCAGCCAGACAGACCGCGTCCATCAGCCCGGGGTACAGGGC
>RHBP01000362.1 GCA_010030955.1 Synechococcaceae bacterium WBB_10_009
GATCGAGAGCTGGATCGGCAGGGTCAGCTTCGGCAAGGGCCAGGCCGGGCCCAAGTTGCCCCTCGCCAGGCGGCCACGCTGAGATGGTTCGCCAGGGAGAGCTGTTTGGCGACCCGGTGGGACCTGGGACGGCACCTGCAGCGCCGCCACTGCTGCGCCACCAGCTGACCCGCTGGCAGAGCCGACTGGCCGATCACCAGGCACCCCTGTTTGCCGGGCTGGGGAGCACGGCCCGGCAGGGATCGCTGCTGGAAAACGATGGGCCGCCCCACTGGCTGTTCAACCCGCTCCAGCTGCAGCCCCAGCCGCTCTCCTTCTGGCGCGGCGCGCCCCCCCTGGTGCAGGGGGCCGCCCTCTATTTCGTGATGGATCAACCCGAGGCACTGGAGCATCCACTGCTGCTCTACGTGGGTGAAACCGCCCGCGCCGAGCAGCGCTGGAAAGGCGAGCACGACTGCAAGGGGTATCTGGCCGCCTATGGCGACGCCCTGCAGCGGGCCGGGCTGGGCACCCGGCTCAGCATTCGCTTCTGGTGCGACGTGCCCGCCCAGACCAAGGCACGCCGCCAACTGGAGCAGGGCCTGATCCGCCACTGGTTGCCGCCGTTCAACAAGGAGACCCGCGGCCGCTGGGCGACGCCCTTTCAGGCCTGACCCGCCGTGCTGGCTACCATCGCCCAACCCCGCAGGGATGGCCATGGATGTGCGCTGCCAGTCGATCGATCTCAGCGACGCTTCAGCGCTGCAGAGCCTCGGCTGTGGGGCTGTGGCCATCGGGCTGCTGGCCAACCAGCCGAACCATCCGCTGCGGCAGGCGCTCGATCTGTGGCTCAGCCCTGGCGGGAGCACGGCGCTGCAACAGCTCCTCGAGCAACGGCGCTTCAAGGCCAAGGCCGGTGAATGCCTGTGCCTGGAGCGCCTGGGCGAAACCCCAGGAACCCTGATCCTGGTGGGTCTAGGCGAGCCGGCCGAGTTTGACCTGAATGCCCTGCGCCAGGCCACCGCCCTGGCCTGCAAGGCG
>RHBP01000363.1 GCA_010030955.1 Synechococcaceae bacterium WBB_10_009
CTCGCCGGGTTTGAGCCGTTTGGCTGGGCGGGCCAGGCACAACCAGTCGCTGCCGGTCACCGGCTCCAGCACCAGCAATTCCACCTGGCCGCCGCTGGCGCGGCGCACCTGCAGGCGCGCCTTCAGCACCCGCGTGTTGTTCACCACCAGCAGATCACCCGCCTGCAGCTGGTGCTGCAGGTCCCACACCGTCAGGTGGCGGCAGGCGGCAGCCTCCCCCGGCTCCACCGCCAGCAGGCGGGCCGCATGGCGCGGCTCCACTGGGCGTTGGGCGATGAACGCCTCCGGCAGGTCGAAGACGTAGCTGGAGAGCCACTGATCCGCTGGATCAGAGGGCAAGGCTCTCGGGGTTGGTTTCGATCAGCTGCGCCAGGTCCTTGAGGAAGGCGGCGGCGTGGGCGCCGTAGATCACGCGGTGGTCGCAGGTGAGGTTCACCTGCATCTGGCTGGCCACCCGCATCGAGCCATCCTTGCCGGCCACCACCGTGGGGCGGGACGCCGCAACAGCCAGGATCGCGCCGGTGCCGGGGGGCAGGATCGCGTCAAAGCGATCCACACCGAACATCCCCAGGTTGGAGAGGGTGAAGGTGCCGGTGCTGTACTCCTCAGGCTGCAGCTGCTTGCTGCGGGCGCGGCTCACCAGATCGGCCCAGTTGCGCGCCAATGAATAAATGTCGGTCTTGTCGGCATTGGCCAGCACGGGGGTGATCAGGCCACCGTCCTCCATGGCCACCGCCACCGCCACGTTCACCGCGGCCGGATAGGCCATGGCGGTGCCATCGGCGCTGGTGGCGGCATTCACCTGGGGATGGCGCGCCAGCACCACCGCCACGGCCTTGGCCAACAGGGCGGTCATGGTGACGCCGTTGCCCTTCACCTGCTTGTAGAAGGCGTCGAGCTTGGTGGTGGTGATCGTGTAGCCCACCCGGAAGCAGGGCACCGCCAGGCTGGCCACCATGTTGCGGTTAACGGCGTTCTGCAGCGTGTTGAAGCTCACGCTGTCGCCGGGGCGGCCAAAGG
>RHBP01000364.1 GCA_010030955.1 Synechococcaceae bacterium WBB_10_009
CCGGTGCTGTCGGGAGGGCGCAGGGTCAGTGCACTCGACTGTCTGACGAGCAACGTTCCGCTGCTCAACAAGGTTCCTGGACTCAGCAACCCTGCCTGTGACGCCTTCATCAAGCGCGTGGTCGCCCTGCCCGGCGAACGCATCAGCGTGGATCCCACAGGTCGGGTGACCATCAATGGCCAACCCCTGCGGGAGCCCTACGTCACCCGTTACTGCCCCTATGACGGCAGCAGCCTCAGCGGCTGCAAGACCCTTGATGTTGTGGTGCCCGCCGCCCATGTGGTGGTGCTGGGCGATAACCGTTCCAACAGCTGGGATGCCCGCTTCTGGCCCGGTGGTCCGTTGCTGCCCGACGAGCAGATTCTGGGACGGGCCTTCTGGCGCCTGTTTCCGTTTGATCGCGCCGGTCAGCTCTGAGCCGAATCGCCCTGTCGGTCAGTCGAGTTGCCAGTCGCTGGGCGCCAGCGTTCCGCAGGCCCGCACCATGCCGCAGATCGTGCTGCCGTCGTTCAGGGGTTGATTGGCCGCCAGCGAACCCCCGCGCTGCCGGTCCCAGCACCACTGCGCCTCAGGGTCAAACAGCAGCCACTGCCGGCTGCCGCTCCTGAGCTGTTCAGGCTCCTGGCCCAGCAGGCTGCACGGCCCCCAGCAGAGGGCTTGCCAGAGTTGCTGCAGGGACCAGCCCTGCTCCACCACCAGGGCCTGCCAGAGCAGGGGCAGGGCGATGCCGTGGCCAGCCAGCCCGGCACGACGTTGGTCGATCGGCAGCAGTTGTTCTTCGGCATCGAGCGCCTGGTGGTGCACGGCCACTGCCGTGATCACTCGGTCGGCGAGGCCCTGCACCAGGGCCTGACGATCGCCGGGCCCACCCAGGGGCGGCTCGAGCCGCCAGCCCCCGGCCGTGGGATGCAGCCGGCCGCTGTCATTGACGAGTTGCCACCAGTGCACGGTGGCCTGGGGCCTGACCGCACTGCCGCGCATCGCAGCGACCGCCTCGGCTGTGGAGAGGTTCATGGCCAC
>RHBP01000365.1 GCA_010030955.1 Synechococcaceae bacterium WBB_10_009
CGTGACCAGCTGGTCACGCTCGCTCACCAGGGCCATGGCGATGCGGCTGTGCTCGGCCTGCCAGTGGGCCTCGTAGCGGAAGGCCGAGGGGTCGAAGTCGCCCTGCAGGTCCTGGTTGAGCCGCACCAGCAGGTTGCGGGCAAAGGCGGCCGAGATGCCGGCGGCGTCGTTGTAGGCCGCCTCCAGCCGCGCCTCCGTTTTGGGCTGGTCGATGCCGATCAGCAGCTGGGAGCCCGGCCCCAGCAGTCTGGCCATCTGGGCCAGCAATGCCGTGGCTTCCTCGGGGGTGAAGTTGCCCAGGGAGCTGCCGGGATAGAAGCCCAGCCTGGGCTCCTGCCGCAGCAGGGGGTCGTGCGGCAGGGCCGGCAGGTTGCTGTAGTCGCAGCAGACCCCCAGCACCGGCACCTGGGGGTGCTCCTGCTGCAGCACCGCACAGGCCTGGCGCAGGGCTGCGGCGCTGATGTCGAGCGCGGCGTAGGCCCCCGGTCTGAGGGCCTGCAGCAGCGGACCCACCTTGCGGGCGTTGCCCGCTCCAAACTCGACCACCACCCCGGGCCTGTGGCCCACCGCGGCGGCCATGGCGGCGGCCTGCTGCCCCAGCAGCGCCATTTCGGTGCGGGTGAGGCTGTATTCGGGCTGCTGGCAGATCAGCTCGAACAGGCGTGATCCTTCGCTGTCGTAGAGCAGCCAGGCCGGCAGCTGCCGCGGCTGACGCGCCAGGCCCTGGCAGACCACGGCCTCCAGGTCGGCAGGGGCCGGATGCAGATCGAGAACGCGGGTGCTCAAGGGCTGGCCTGCTGCTGGGAGTCCCGGGCCAGCCGCACACCGCTCGCCATCCAGCGGCAGGCGGGGCCATAGAAGTTGCGGTAGGTGCGGCGTTCGTGACCGGCCGGCGTCAGATGGCAGCTGCCGCGCAACACCATCTGGGAGCTCATGAATTTGCCGTTGTACTCCCCCACGGCGCCCGCAGCCGGGGCAAAGCCCGGGTAGGGCCGGTAGGGGCTGGCGGTCCACTGCCA
>RHBP01000366.1 GCA_010030955.1 Synechococcaceae bacterium WBB_10_009
CTGGGCGATCAGGAACACCATCAGCACGATGTAGAACTTGTCGGCCAGCTGGGAGAAGATCTGGCCGATCCACAGCTGCCTGAAGTCGCGCAGGCGCAGCACGGCCAGCAATCCTTGGGTGGCGGCTGGGTTGCTCAAGGCTGCTGTGCTCGCGGGGCTGGGGCCTGGGGCGCCATGTTGCCGTAGCAGCTGCGCAGCAGCGCCAGCGAGCGGATGCGGCGGTTGAGGTGTTCGCGGCACCAGCACTCCAGCAGCTGCAGCAGCTTGAGCCAGACGGGCTCAGGTCCCAGCAGCTCACCGCTGCTGCGGCGCGGCAGGTGGGGCCGCGGCAGGCGCTGCAGCAGGGCCAGCTCCGAGGGGTTGAGCCACACCTGGGCCCCGGCGGCGCTGCCGATCACCAGGCCTTCGCTGCTGAGCAGGCTGCAGCGCCAGTCCCAGTCGCCGATGGGCGGCTCCAGGGGTGCACCGCTGCGGGCACAGGTCTGCAGCGGCAGGGCATACCCCCCCAGGGCCAGTTGCTGCAGGCTGCCCTGCACCAGGACTGCCAGCACTTCAAGACTGGGGCCCTTCTCCTCGACCAGTTGCTCCAGGCGGCCCAGCTGCAGCAGCAGATGGTTGAGCAGGGCGTGGGCCGGATCGTCGTCGGCCACCAGAGCCAGGGCCAGTTCGCACAGGGCCTGGGCCGCCGCCAGGGTCTCGAGCCGTGTGCCCAGGGTGCCGTAGTGATGCAGCACCTGCAGCTGGCGCAGTCGCCTGAGGCCGCGGTTGCCGCCGATCTGCAGACGCAGATGGGCCAGGGGCACGGCGGCCGCCAGGCTGCTGCGGGGGCGCCTGGCGCCGGGGGCTGCCAGGCGCATCAGGCCCTGCTCGCCACTCAGGACCGCCAGCAGCCGGTCCTGTTCGCCCAGGGCCTGGCTGCTCAGCACCAGGGCTTCGATGGTCTGTTCAGGCACCGGTGTGTTCAGGCACCGGCCTTGAGGGCCTCGATCAGGGCCACCCCGCGGCTGGTGCC
>RHBP01000367.1 GCA_010030955.1 Synechococcaceae bacterium WBB_10_009
CCGCGGCTGCTGGCCAGGCCCAGGCAAAACAGGATGCCGTCGAGGATGTTGCTCTTGCCGGAGCCGTTGGGGCCCGTCACCACCGTGAACCCCTGGTCGAGCGGGATCGTCATCGATCCGCCGAACGACTTGAAGTTGGTCAGCTCTACCTGATTGATGTGAACCAACAGGCCCGAGCGCCGAGCACGAGCAAGGTAGCCGAACCCCTGACGATTTCAAGCAACCGTCCTTACCTTGGAGGAATCACAGGCCGCGCCATGGACCACGACTCTCCGAGCAACGGCACCGGCGCCACCACGGCCGAGTTCCGGGAGCGGTTTGAAAGCCTGCTGCCCACCATCCAGCGGGAATGGCCCGAGGTGGCGCGCCACACCCTGGAGGCCACCCGCGGCAGCTTTGACACCGTGGTGGAGGTGATCGCCCGCCAAACCGGCAGCACCAGCGAGGGCATCAAGGAGCAGCTGCTGGAGCTGGTGCAGGTGAGCGGCGACCAGGTGCACCAGCTGGCGGATTCGCTGCGGCCCCTGGAGGAGCAATTGGAAGCGTTGCTCGATGACCTGCACCACACCCTGCGCCCGCGGATCGAAAAGCCCGTGCGCGAGCGGCCGCTGATGGCCCTCGGCATCGCCGCCGGCGTGGGGCTGATCACCGGGTTGCTGCTGGCCTCCGGCCGCCGCTCCGCCTGAGGCCCCCCATGACTGACGCCACCCCCACCGCCGTGCCCGATCCCCAGGATTCCCGCGGCGAGCGTCGCCGCACCACCCTCCCCCTGCAGGCGGCCTCCCGGGTCACGGGCCTGGTGGGCTCGGTGATGGACCTGCACGTGCGCATCGCGCTGAAGGAGGCGGACCGTGAGAAGCGCCGGCTGATCTCCGGGGCGGTGCTGCTGGCCGGCGGGCTCTGCGCCCTGCTGCTGGCGTTGGTGGCGGCGGAGCTGGCGCTGCTGCTGTGGTGGCACGGTCAGCTGGGCTGGGCCTGGCCCCAGGCGGCCCTGGCGCTGGTGGGGGTCAA
>RHBP01000368.1 GCA_010030955.1 Synechococcaceae bacterium WBB_10_009
CACGTCGGCCCGAGACAGGCCGTAGGGGAAGTGGCGCACGCTCTGGCGTCCGTCCTGCGACCAGCTCACCTTGAGCTCCTCGACCTCGAGCTCGAGCAGGGCACTCCACTGGGGTTGATGCAGGTCCCACTGGCACGAATGCGGGCCCCGCTGTCGCCCTCCCATCGACCGCAGCCAGTCCTCCAGAAGGGGCAGCGGATGGTTGTAGAGCGGCGTGTCACGCTCCGGCAGTGTCTGGGCCCCGAGGCCCTCGGCCATGCCGTCAAGCTCCTGATCGTTCATCGCGCCTCCAGCCACCAACTGGGCCATTGGACCAGATCGACCCCCCGCATCCAGGCCAGACCCACGCCCAGCAGCAGCGAAAACAGGACCGCCGACACCAGCAGCAGCAGTGCCAGCCACTCACCACCCGACAACGGCCGGCGCTGCTGCTGCAGCTGCGGGGGCAGCACCACCGAGCGCGGTGCAGCCGGGGCCGACGCAGGGGTGAGCAGGGCAAGCTCCGCGTCATAGCGGCGCCGTTGATCCGGGTCGCTGAGCACGCTGTAAGCCCCCTGAAGCTCCCTGAATGCGGCCTCGGCCTCGGGCTGCGGCAACGCGGTGGTGTCGGGGTGATAGCGCTTGCTCAACAGCCGAAAGGCCTGGCGCAGGCGCTCGGCACTGGCATCGGGGCGCACACCCAGCCGCTGGTAGTGACTCGGAGCAGACATGGCCCCACGGTTTGGGGGATCCTAGGGAGATCGTCTGCTGTCGGGTCTGGGTGAGCGTTGATGAGCCCACTGCGTTGTGGGGCCTGCTGGGCTGGCAGCCCTCAGAGCTGCAGCTGGGTCAGTTCCAGCAGCTGCAGAACGAACTGCGCAGCTGGAACGCACGCCTCAATCTGACCCGGCTGGTGGATGGCGATGACTTCTGGATCGCCCAGGTCTTTGACAGCCTCTGGCCCCTGGTGTCGCTGCTCAAGGCCGCGCCACCGGTGCGCATGATCGATGTGGGCACCGGCGG
>RHBP01000369.1 GCA_010030955.1 Synechococcaceae bacterium WBB_10_009
CGCCAATGTCGATGTTCTCGATCGCCTGATCCCAGGTCACGTCGGGGCGGGCGATGGTTTCGCGGAACGGATACAGATTCACCACCACCACATCGATCGGCGCGATCCCCTGGGCCTCGAGATCCACCCGGTGGGCGGCATCGGCCCGCTTGGCGAGGATGCCGCCGTGGATGCGGGGATGCAGCGTTTTCACCCGCCCGCCGAGGATCTCCGGGGCGCCGGTGTGCTGCGCCACCTTGGTCACGGGCAGGCCGGCCTCAGCCAGGGCCGCGGCGGTGCCCCCGCTGGAAATCAGTTGGTAGCCCGCCGCCAGCAACCCCTCGGCCAGGGGCACCAGGCCCTCCTTGTTCGACACGCTGAGCAGGGCCGTGGGCGCCATGGGAGCAGGGGAGGGGCGGAGGGTCCAACCTACGCAGCAGTGGCTCCCCGCAATCCCCATGTCACAACGCTCCGATCTGCTGCACAGCGGGCCCGCCGAGGCCCAGCGGCGGCTGGTGCTGCTGCACGGCTGGGGGGCCGACGCCGACGACCTGCTGGAGCTGGGGCCGCTGCTGGTGGGGCCGGAGGTGAGCGTGGTGGCGCTGCGGGCACCGGAGCCCCACCCCTACGGCCCCGGCCGGCAGTGGTACGGCCTGCAGCCCATCGATTGGGAGGCCCTACCCCCGGCCCGGCAGGCACTTCAGGGGCGACTTGAGGAACTGGGCCAATCGGTGCCGCTGAGCAACACGGTGCTGCTGGGCTTTTCCCAGGGGGGTGCCATGGCGCGCTGGATGTGGGCAGCGGCATGCCGCTGGGGGGGATCGTGGCCTGCAGCGGCTACCCCCATGCGGGTTGGCAGCCGCCGGCCTCCACGCCACCGGTGCTGCTCAGCCATGGCCGCCAAGATCCGGTGGTGCCCTACGCCGCCAGCCAACAGCTGCTGGAACTGCTGCAGGGGGCGGGAGTGGACCCCCAGCTGCTGAGCTTCGAGGGCGGCCACACCATCGACGCCAGCGTGCTG
>RHBP01000038.1 GCA_010030955.1 Synechococcaceae bacterium WBB_10_009
GGCCAGCAGGCCGATCTGCGCGGGGGGGCGCTGCTCAGCGGTAGCGGGCTGCAGCGGGCGGTCGATGGTCGCTTTGGCACCGCCGCCCGCTGCGGGCGGTGCGCCGCTGGACGAGCCTGGGGCCTGGGCCAAGGCCAGGGGAGCGAAGCCCCCCACCAGAGAGGCCAGCAAACACGGTGCAACCCGGAAGGCTCTCGTCCGTAGCGGAGGCTTCACCGGGTGGGCGACAGGGGCCGCGATCCTGCCACGCGTGCGTGGCGTTTCTGGATCGATCGGGACGGTTCAGCAGCTCACCACCTGATGCTCAGGCCAGGCCTGAGGCACGGATCACTCCTCTCACTCCTCCAGGTCCTTGCGGCTGGGGGTGCGGCTGGGGTCGCTGGCCAGGAAGCCGAACACGAAGATCCCGATGAAGAAAAAGACGACGGAGTAAACCGAGATCTTGAGGGCGAGCATGGTCTGTCCGGCGGGTGACAGGGAGTGACAGGCGCCAGATGGGCCCTGAACGACCCTGCGGCAGCGGCATCATCCTATGGGTCGTGATCGCCTTCACCGATGCCGGAGGCCCCTGAGGGCGGCGTTCGCTCCTGGATTGAAACGTTTCAGACGCAAACCCGGCTGGATCTGCGGCCGCACTGGCGCCTGGATGGCCCCGGTGGCCGCGCTGATCCGGGCTGCGGTTTTGCCCTCGACGACCCCTGGGGCGCCCGTGCCCGCCCCGATTGGCACCAGCGCGGCCTGGTGATCTGGCCGCGGGGTGGCCGCTGGCTGCACCTGCAGCTCCAGCTCGAGTGCCCATCCGCCTGGGTCGCGCAGCACCGGGGGGATCGCCGGGTGCGGTTGGTGCTGCGCTGGTGGGCCGATGCGGTGGAGCTGTGGGTGGATGGCGCCCTGGTGCACCAGGGCGACCTGTTCGACACCGCCTGCCGCTGGGCCTTGCCCGAGGCCTGGTGGCGCGGCCGCCCTCTGCTGGTGCAGCTGCGTCTGCGCTCCCCCTTGCATGACGACGGCGCTTTGATCACCAGCCAGCTGGAGCAGGAGCCCCTAGATCCTGCGGATCCTTCGGGCGTGCTGATCGGCGCGCAGTTGGCCCTGGCGGAGGGCCGCCTGGAGGCGGCTGGGCGGGAGGCCCTGGCGGCTCAGCTGCGGGGTCTCAACCCCAGTGATCCCGCCAGCGGCGAGGCGCTGCGGCCTTGGTTGCGGGCCCAGGCTGAGCACAGGCCAGCCGGCGGCTTCCATGTGCTCGGCCATGCGCACCTGGATCTGGCCTGGCTGTGGCCGGTGGCGGACACCTGGCAGGCGGCGGTGCGCACCTTTGAATCGGCACTGGCGCTGATGGAGCGCCATCCGCAGCTGCACTTCGCCCACTCCAGCCCCGCCCTCTACGCCTGGATTGAGCAGCACCGGCCGGAGCTGTTTGCCCGCCTGCGCCGGGCCATGCAGCAGGGCCGCTTCGAACCCATCAATGGCCCCTGGGTGGAGAGCGATTGCGTGCTGTTGAGCACCGCTTCGCTGCTGCGGCAGTTTGAGCTGGGCCAGGCCTACAGCCGCAGCCGGTTTCCCGAGTGGCGGCACCACCTCTGTTGGTTGCCCGACAGCTTCGGTTTTGCTGCGGGCCTGCCGGCGGTGGCGGCGGCCACGGGGGTGAGTTGGTTTTGCACCCACAAGCTGGCTTGGAATGCCACCAACCCGTTTCCGCATCGCCTGTTTCGCTGGCGGGACCGCAGCGGCGCCGAGCTGCTGGCCCTCGCCACAGCTCCGATCGGCACCGATGGGGATCCCCTCGCCATGGAGACCTACCGGCGGCAGTGGCAGGCCGCCAGCGGCGTGGATCAGGCCCTGTGGCTGCCGGGGGTGGGCGACCACGGCGGCCACAGGGCCTGATCACCGCCGAGATGCTGCAGCAGCTGGAGCTGTGGCAGGAGCAGCCCCTGGCCTGCCCGCAGCGCCACGGCAGCCTGCGCGCCTATCTCGATGGCCTCGAACCCCTGGCGCCAGCGCTGCCGGTGTGGCGCGATGAGCTCTATCTGGAGTTGCACCGCGGCTGTGCCACCAGCCGCCCCGACCAGAAACGCCACAACCGCAGCCTGGAGCGCTTGCTGCGGGAGGCCGAGTTGGCCCAGGCCCTGGCTTGGCTCGGGGCGTTTGAGGCCCTTGACCAGCCACCGCAGCGGCCCGATTGGCGGCCGCTGCTGTTTCAGCAGTTTCACGACATCCTTCCCGGCACGGCGATCCCGGAGGTGTTTGACCAGGCCGAGCCGCAGTGGCGCGCCGCGCGCCGCCAGGCCCGCGGGCAACGGGACCGGGCCCTGCACACCTGGCTGAGCGCCCAGTTGCCCCCCGCCAGCCCAGCCGCCGCATCGGCCAGCTCAGCCGCCGCATCGGCCACCCCAGCTGCGCCCCAGCCCTGGTGGGCGGTGCAGCTGCAGCCGCAACCGGCCGGCGCGTTCACGCTGCGCTTGCCGCCTGGTCACTGGCAGCTGCCCAGCGGCCACGGGCGTCCGGCCGCCGCCTTGCCCCAGCAGCCGGCCCCCGGCGGTGGGGTGTGGGTGCAGATCCCCCTGCCGGCGGGGGTGGTGGCCCAGGGCCTGGAGCGGTGGGCCGCCGGGTCGTCGATGCCTCAGCCCGCGCCTGCGGCCCCGATCACCCAGCCGGTGCAGCTCGCGGCGGGCCCCGCGGAGGAGGGGCCCAACCGTTGGTTGCTGCAGAACGGCCTGGTGCGGGTGGAGGTGGGCCCCGAGGGGGTGCTGCAGCTGTGGGGGCCTGACGGGCAGCCCCAGCTGGCGGAGCCCCTGCAGTGGTGCCGCTGGCGCGACCACGGTGAGTTTTGGGATGCCTGGGATCTCGCTGCCGACTACCGCGCCCATCCCCTGCCCCTGCACTGGCACAGCGGGCCGGAGCTGGCGGAGCAGGGGCCCCTGTGCACCCGCTTGGTGTGGCGCGGCCGCAGCGGCCGCAGCGGCCTGCGGCTCGATCTGCAGCTGCGGGCCGGATCCCCGTGGCTGGAGCTGCAGCTGTCGGTCGACTGGCGCCAACGCCACGAGCTGCTGCGGCTGGAGATTCCCCTGGCCCAGCCGGCGGTGCGGGTGGCGGCCGACACCGCCGGCTGGGCCAGGGGGCGGAGCCGCTCACGGCCCGGGAGCAGGCGCGCTGGGAGGTGCCAGTCGTCAGCTGGATGGCAAGCCAGGCAAGAGCTGGAGCCGGGGGCTTGGCGGTGCTGCTGGATGGCCCCCAGGGGGTGTCAGCCCGGGAGGATCGCCTGGGGGTGTCGCTGCTGCGGGCCCCCACCTGGCCCGACCCCGGCGCCGACAACGGCCCGCAGCGGCTGCGGCTGGCGCTAATGCCCTGCGGCCATGGCTGGCGGCAGCAGGGGGTGCCCCAGGCCGCCCGCCGCTTCCGGGAGCCGCTGTGGCTGCGCCCCAGTGCTGGCTCCCCCCAGCCCATGGCCCTGCAGGCGATCGATTGGGGCAGCGATGCGGTGCAGCTGATTGCGCTGCGGCCGCTGGAGCAACCGGGGGAGGCCTGGGTCACGCTGCAGAACCTCAGCCCCCAGCGCCAGCGGCTGTGCTGGCCAGAGGGGTGGGCCGTGGAGCCTCCCTTGGATCAGCTCAGGCCCTGGCAGCTGGCGAGCGTTCGGGTGTCGGTCGCGCTGGCCGCAGAACCTGTTGTTGGCCCTGACGATCAGTCCTCGTGATCGTCGAAGGGATCCGTGAGCCCCTTGGAGGGCGGGCCGAAGGCCAAGTAGATGCCAAAGCCGGTGAGCCCCAGCAGCACCGCCAGAACCGCCAGGGCCACGGACAGGGCGGGGGAGGAGGTTTCCATCACAACTCTCGACGGGGCCCGCCGTGGAGGCGGTGAGGGCCCTTACAGTATCCAGATCGCACCCCTGCCAGAGAGCACGACACCGCCATGGCTCAACGCACCCGCCTGGGAGATCTGCTTCGTCCGCTCAACTCCGAGTACGGCAAGGTGGTGCCTGGCTGGGGAACCACGCCGGTGATGGGCGTGTTCATGGCCCTGTTCTTGGTGTTCCTGCTGGTGATCCTGCAGCTGTACAACAAGTCGCTGCTGCTCGACGGCATCACCGTGAACTGGAACGGCGTCAGCTGATCCATGAACGTCTTTGGGATCGGGCTGCCGGAGCTTGCGGTCATCGCCGCCATCGGCCTGCTGGTGTTCGGTCCCAAACGGTTGCCTGAGCTGGGCAAAACCCTGGGGCGCACCCTGAAGGGCTTTCAATCGGCCTCCAGTGAATTCGAGCAGGAATTCCGCAAGGCGATCGACACGGTTGAGGTGAAGGCGGATTCCACCGTGGCGACCACCACTGCGGCCAACGCCGCTCCGACAACGCCCGAGCAGGCCCCCGACTGAGCACAGCCATGGCCTCCCCCGCTGGAGCGAATCCGCTGCAGCTGCTGGTGGGTCTCGGCAATCCCGGCGCGCAATACGCCGGCACCCGCCACAACGTGGGCTTCATGGCGCTGGAGCGCCTGGCGGCCCAACACGGCAGCAGCTTCCGGCAGCAGAGCAAGTTGCACGGCCTGCTGGCGGAGGTGGGCAGCGGCCCCAGCCGGCTGCGGCTGCTGATGCCCCAAACCTTCATGAATGACAGCGGCCGCTCGATCCGTGCGGCCCTGGATTGGTTTGGCCTGGAGCCGCAGCAGGTGTTGGTGCTGGTGGACGACATGGACCTGCCCCTGGGCCGGCTGCGGTTGCGGCGCAGCGGTGGGGCCGGCGGCCACAACGGCCTGCGCAGCACCATCGCCCACTTGGGCGGTGAGGGGTTCCCGCGGCTGCGCATCGGCATCGGTGCCCCCGCCCTCAACCCGGTGGAGCGCAAACAGCGCACCGTGGGCCATGTGTTGGGGCGCTTCAGCCCCGCCGAGCAACCCCTGCTCGAGGAGGTGCTCGAGGAGGTGCTGGCCGGCGTGGCGTTGATTCAGCGCCTCGGGCTGGAGCGGGCCGGTAACCAGTTGAACGGCTTTGTGGCCCCCAGTGCCGCCAAGCTGGCGGGGCCCTCCGCCCCGGAGCCCCCC
Organism: Synechococcaceae bacterium WBB_10_009; assembly: GCA_010030955.1. GTDB lineage: Bacteria > Cyanobacteriota > Cyanobacteriia > PCC-6307 > Cyanobiaceae > Vulcanococcus. The sequence goes on from RHBP01000038.1 coordinate 5,037, forward strand.
GCCGCGTGAGCCGTTTGCCCGCCACCACGGCGCAGCTGCGGGTGCTGCACCAGAGCTTCAGCCAGCGGCTGCTGGAGGGGGAGGTGAGTGCCGGAGGCTTCCAGTGGACCTTTTGCTGGTTTTTTGACCGCGGCGAATTGGTGGTGGAGCCCTCCCTGGGGCGGGCCCTGATTCAGGACGCCCTGCTGCGCTTTCTGCTCAAGGCCGATTACCAGCTCGAGCCCGGTGGCGATTACGCCTTCACGGTGCGGGCCAAGTTTTAAGGGGCCGCGGCGGCCGCCGAGAGCCATTGGCAGTGATCGCGCTGCAGGGGCCGCTGCAGATGGCGCTCCAGCAGCAGCTGGGCCACCACGTCGTCAATGTCTCGCGGGGGGAGCCGTAGCCCCTCGGGCAGCAGGCGCCGCCAGCCCTGGGGTGGCTCCAGCTGCCAATAGCGCCGCCGCGCCGCCAGGGTGGTGCCCGCTTCCGGCACCAGGGTCAAGGTGAGGGGCAACGGCGCCAGCCGCTGGCGCCAGGGGGCGCTGCCGGTGCCATCGCCCAGCAGCACCGTGTGGCAACGCTGCTCGGCGCTCCAGGCCTGGATCCACTCCAGGCAGGCCAGGGCCGGCAGCACGCCGGCGGCCAGCAGCTCCTGGCCGGCCCCATCGCAGAGCGCCAGACCGCATTTGCTGCGGCCGGGGTCGATGGCCACCAGGCCGCTCACCGGCGGATGCGGATCTCCACCGCCACCGGCTCCGCCAGATCGCGGCTTTGCAGGGCGATCACCTCCAGCTGCACCGCCGGGCCCGGGGGCCTGCTGCTCAGTTGGATGCCCAGTTGGTTGAGGGCCGCCGGGTCGAACTGCAGGCCGCTGGTGAGGCTTCCCTGCTGCTTCACCTTGTTGAAGGCGGCCGCCAGCAGCAGGTTGAGGCGGCTGCGCACCTGCTCCGCGCTGGTCTCATCCGCCTCCAGGGCTGAGCTGGCCAGCACCTCACCGGCCTTCACCACCCGCTTGTTGGGGCGCACATCGGGGAAGGCCACCACCTGCCGTTCCCCCTTGAGCACGTTGGCGACTGAGATCACGCTCACCACCCATTCACCGCGGCGGCGCAGCACCTGCTCCAGCCGGTTGATGTCGCTCTTGGGCACCAGCAGGATCTGGCGGTTGGGGGCTTGGCCCGGCAGCACCAGTTGGTAGACGTTGCTGTTGGCTTGGCGCAGCAGCGCTTCGATCACGGCCTGGGCCTGGTCGCCGTTGTCGATGCGCACCTTGGCGATTTCCAGCGGTTGGCCGGCTGTGATCACCACGTCGCCGCGGCGCAGGGCGATCAGGTTGGTTTCGAGGGTTTGCAGCTCCTTGGAGCCGGCGGCGATGCGGCTGTTCAATCGCGCCAGCTCCTCGCGGTTGCGGCGGATGTCGGTGTCTTTGGCGTTGATGTCGCGGTTGAGGCGGTCGCGCTCCTGCTCCAGCAGCTGGCGCTGTTGCATCAGCGGTGCCAGCTCGCCCCGCAGCCTCCGGGCTTGGCCCTCCACCCGCGTGAGCTGCGTGCGGGCCTGCTGGCGGCCCTGTTCGGCCGTGCGCACGGCGGTGCGGCTGCTCTGCAGCAGCGCCTGGCTGCGGCTGAGGGCTTCGCGGCTGTCGCGCAGCCGCCGCTCGATCTGATCGAGTTCAAACAGGCCGGTGCGCAGGCGATCGCTCACCAGCAGCATCAGCCCCAGCGAGATGCCGCTGATCAGGCTGCCGGTGAGCACGGTGATCAGCACGGCCGTGCGCCGGGGGCGCATGCCCATCAGGCTGAGCCGCGCTTTGCCCACCTTCGAGCCGAGCCGATCGCCCAGCGTGGAGAGCACCCCGCCGAGCAACAGCAACGCCAGGATCAGCAGCCAGCCGGACACGGGGTTGGGCGACGGTGTCCAGTATCGGCGGCGGATGGCGCGGCGGCCATGCAGCCATGCTCAGCTGAAGCGTTTGGCCAGGGCCAGCGGATCAAACACGGTGATCTTCTTGCGGTCGATTTGCACCAAGCCGGCGTTGCGCAGGTCGCCCAACAGGCGGGTGATGGTGACGCGGGTGGAGCCGATGGCTTCGGCGATGGCCTGGTGGGAGAGGCGCAGATCGATGGTGATGCCTTCGTTGCCGGGCACACCGAAATCGCGGCAGAGCACCAGCAGAAAGCTCACCAGCCGCGAGCTCATGTCGCGGTGGGTGAGGGTTTCGATCATCGTTTCGGTCTGCAGGATGCGCGAGGAGAGCCCCTGCAGCATCAGCAGTCCCACGCTGGCGTCCTGTTCGATGGCCTTGCGCACCGAGGCGGCGGGGGCCGTCACCATCTCCACCCGGGTGAAGGCAATCGCGTGGTAGAAGCGGTCGCTGCGTTGGCCGGTGAGCAGCGAGAGCACGCCGAACAGGCTGTTTTCCCGCAGCAGGGCCACGGTGATCTCCTCGCCGGATTCGTACACCCGCGACAGCCGCACGGCACCGCGGCGCAGCAGATACACCTTCTCGGCGGGATCGCCGGGGAAAAAGATGGTCTTGCCCCGCTCCACTGTTTCCAGGGTGCTGCCGTTGAGCCCGCGGATCACATCCAGCAGGGTGGGGCTGGCGGAGGCCACCCCCGTGGCGGCCGTGGCCAAGCCGCTCCCCGGTGTGGGGCTGGCGGAGTAGCGGGTGAAGCCGCGCGTGGCGCCGACCATGACGGCGGTGCAAGGTGGGCGGACCCTACGGATCAGTCCAGGGGTGCCCTGTATTCGTTGACACTAATTCGGGGCTTCTTCCAGGGCCTGGCGCTGGCTCTGCTGCAGCCGCTCGAGCCCGAGCTCGGCCAGATCAAGCAGCTGCCCCAGTTGCGCCCGTGAGAACGGTGCGCCCTCCGCGGTGCCCTGGATCTCCAGCAGGTTGGCGTTGCCGTCGGTCACCACGTTGAGGTCCACCTCGGCGCGGCTGTCTTCGCTGTAGTCGAGATCCAGCAGCGCCTGGCCATCCACCAGCCCCACCGACACGGCGGCCACCTGCTGCCGCAGCGGTGAGGCGCTCAGCACCCCCTGGCGTTCGAGCCGCCGCAGCCCCAGGGCCAGGGCCACCCAGCTGCCGGTGATGGCGGCGGTGCGGGTGCCGGCGTCGGCTTGGAGCACGTCGCAGTCGATCTGCAGGCTGCGTTCCCCCAGTGCCTCCAGATCCAGGCAGGCCCGCAGGCTGCGGGCGATCAGCCGCTGGATTTCCTGGGTGCGGCCCGAGAGTTTGAGCAGTTCGCGGGGCTGGCGTGTGGGGGTGCTGGCGGGCAGCAGGCGGTAGTCGGCGCTCAGCCAGCCGCAGCCGGAACCCTGCCGCCAGCGCGGCACCCCCTCCTCCAGGCACACGCTGCAGAGCACGGCGGTGCGGCCCGTGTGCACGGTGACGGAGCTGAGGGCAAAGCCCATCGGGTCCCAGCTGAAGCGCGTGGGCCGCAGGTCGGCGGCGCTGCGGCCATCGCGGCGGGTGGGCGGCATCGGCGGCTGCAGGCGGGGAACGGGGATGGTACGGGTGTTTGCGCTACAGGTGGTGGCCGATGCTTGTCGCAGGGGCCAACGCCGCTACATTCAGGATCCCCAGTGGCGGCCTGCCCAACGATGACGGTGAGCAAGCCCGCACCGCTGCCCCAGGCCATGCACCGGGGTCACCTGCGGCCGCTGACCGGCTCGCATCCCGCCCCCCTGCAGCGCAGCCTGCGCTTGGTGGCCCAGCAGGAGGGGCTGCTGCAGGTGCACACCGCCCCCTTCCGCGGCAGCTTCAGCGGCGTGTTCAGCCAGGCCCTGCGCAGCGCCGGCCTGGGCAGCCGCGTGCTGATCAGCCAATTCCTCAAGGGCGGCGTCGACCAGGGCCTGGAGCGCAGCGTCTGGCTGTGCGGGCGGCTGCAGTGGCTGCGCCCCGCCGTGGCCGGCTGCCTCGCTGAACCGCCCAATGCCGAGGCCAACGGTGCCGCTGAGGCCAACCGCGTGGCGGTGGAGGAGGTGTGGGAGTACACCCGGGAGCAGTTGCTGGGCGGCCAGCTGGACCTGCTGGTGCTCGATGAGCTGGGCCTGGCGGTGCAGCTGGGCTACCTGCCGGAGCAGGAGGTGGTCGATGCCCTCGAGGAGCGGCCCTCCCACCTGGATGTGATCCTGACGGGACCTTCCATGCCCCCCGCCCTGCTGGCGATGGCGGATCAGGTCACCCAGTTGCGCCGAGGTTTCTGATGCTCAAGAACGACCGTTGGATCAACGAGCAGGCCGCCAGCGGCATGCTGGAGCCCTTCCAGCCTCGGCTGGTGCGCCACCTCGACCCTGACAACGCCGCCCAGCCGGTGCTCAGCTTCGGCTGTTCCTCCTACGGCTACGACCTGCGCCTGTCGCCCAAGGAGTTTTTGATCTTCCGGCATGTGCCCGGCACGGTCATGAACCCGAAGCGGTTCAACCCCGCCAACCTCGAGCCCGCCCCCCTCCATGAGGACGAGGACGGTGCTTACTTCATCCTCCCCGCCCACTCCTATGGGCTCGGCGTGGCTCTGGAGAAGATGCGCGTGCCGCCCAACATCACCGTGATCTGCCTGGGCAAGAGCACCTATGCGCGCCTGGGGATCATCGTGAACACCACCCCGGCGGAGGCCAGCTGGGAGGGGCACCTCACCCTGGAATTCAGCAACTCCTCCGGCGCCGATTGCCGCATTTACGCCAACGAGGGCATCTGCCAGTTGCTGTTCTTCGAGGGGGACCCCTGCGAAACCACCTACAAGGACCGCGCCGGCAAGTACCAGCACCAGCCGGAGCGCGTCACCCTGGCCAAGGTGTAGGGATCGGCCGCTAGGGCGCGAGCCTGGCCTTATGCAGGCGTGTCTTTTCATACCAGGCGGCGATCTCCGGCGCCCAGGCCTGCATGTGGGGCCACATCAGATCGCAGAGCACCCGGATTTCCTCCTGGGCGTCGAGCTTGGCCCGCAGGTCCATGAAGTGCAGAAAGGCCCGCAGTGAGAAGCTCACCACGAAGTGCTGGCGGTAATCAAACGGCAGGATGCCGCGGGCGTGCTCTTCGGCGAAGCCGGTGGCCAGCATGTCGCGGTAGCGCTCGGCCGCTTGGCGGCAGAGGTTGAGGTCGAGCTGGCGTTGCTCAGCGGTGTAGGCGTACTTCTTGCCCTGGCGATCGCTGTAGTGGCCCTCGGGCCGCAGGTAGAACACCTCTTCGAGATCCAGCTCGCCGTTGGCGGCCCGGCAGATGCGCTCGCCCGTGTAGCGCATCGACTGCACATCGAAGCTCACCCCCACCCGGTGGGTGCGGGCCTGCTGCATCACCGAGTGGGGGAACCAGCCCACGTTGAGCACAATCTGGGCGTGCTCCAGCGGCCCGTAGTGGCCGCGCTCGCCCGCCAAGAGGCGCTTCACACAGATCTCACCAGCCCGGGTTTCATCCGGCCATTCGGCGCGGTCGCCGGCCACGAAGCCTTCGCTGTAGTCCTGGTGCATCGCGGCATAGATGCACTGCTGGGGGTTGGGGGTGGCGGCGATCAGCTCAACCCGAAAGCGGTTCATGGTGTGGCGGCGCCGCGCCCCGGCGGATTGGGTTGCTCAGCAGGGTAGGGCGATCTGCCCGGGGCGGTCGCGGGCTGTGGCTCAGCCGTGGCTGCGGGGGCCGGCGAGGGTGGCCGCTGCGGTGGCGGCAGCGCCGGCTTGGCCCTCGCCAAGCGGGCTTTGGCGGGCCAGGCAGCGGGGTGGCGCCGATCAGCGCGCTGCTCAGGGCCTCGAGTTCGGAGCCACTGCGGGCGCCCAGGGCGCGGCCCACGGCCTCGCCGCTGGCATCAAACAATTCCAGCTGCGGGATGCCGTTGACGTCGTAGCGGTCGATCTCCGGCTGCCAGCGAGGGTTGTCGACGTTGAGCAGCACCACATCGAGCTGGTCGCGGTGTTGCTGGGCGATTGTCTCCATGGCCGGAGCCATGGCCTGGCAGGCCTCGCACCAGTCGGCGTAGAACTCCACCAGGGTGGGGCGCCCGTCGCTGAGGGCCACCGGCAGATCCAGCGATTGGCGCGCCAGCTGTTGCAGCGGCGCCGCCGGCTGCAGGCCCCCGCGCAGCGCGAACAGCCCCAGGGCGAGCAGGGCTGCGAGTGCCGCCAGCAGCATCCGCTCGCGGCGTCCGAGGCCGGAGGGGGGGATTGGCGTGGGCTCGGGTTGGGTCACGGGCCGTGGGCAGCCGGGGCTGGGGCATCGGCCCACAATCTGGCAGGGCCAGCGGCCGGGGCGTCGTTAGCCTGATCCCAGGCGAAAGCCGGAGTGTGAAGCGCCGCATCACCCTGCATTTCCCCCGCGAGGCGGTGCATCAGCCGATCGCCTACCGGCTGGCGGTGGAATTCGACATCGCCGCCAAGATCCTGCGGGCCCAGATCGCCCCCAACCAGAGCGGCACCATGGTGGTGGAGCTCTCCGGCGACATCGACGACCTCGCTGCGGCGGAGCAGTGGCTGGAGCGCCAGGGGCTGGGCCTCAACCGGGCCTCCGGCCAGATCAGCATCGACCCCGAGCGCTGTGTGGATTGCGGCATCTGCAGCAGCGTCTGCCCCAGCGGCGCCCTGCAGAGCGCCGCACCCACTTGGCAGTTGCAGTTCGACGCGCAACGCTGCCTGGTGTGCGAACAATGCATACCGGCCTGTCCGTTTGAGGCCATTGCCCTGGTGCTGAACCCGTTGCCGTGAGAGCCCTGTTCGCCCTGCTGCTGTTGCCCCTGCGGGCGCCGATGCTGCTGCTGCTGTTGCTGGTCAGCGCCTACCTCGGCTTGCATTGGGCCGATGTGGCCCCGCAGTTGCTGGCGCAGGCCTCCACACCGTGGCAGGAGCAGTTGGCCGGGCCGTGGTTCTGGCCGCTGCAGAGCCTGCAGGCCCTGATCGTGGTGGTGTTCTGCGCCATGCCGGATGTGCTGCTGCGGGAGCTCTCCGAACTGATGGCCGCCAGCAAGGCGCTCACCCTGGTGGTGACCCTGTTGATCGTGATTGCCGGCGGCCTCTATCTGCTGCACCTGGCGGTGCTCTCGGAGGTGCTGGTGCTGGCTTCGGCGGTGCTGTTGGCCCGCCTGGATCTGATCCGGCTGCGGATCATGCCCGCCCCCTGGCTGGCGTGCCTGGCGTTGTCGAGTTGGGTGCTGCTGGGGATCGTGGTGGGCCGCCAGCTGCAGCACCACCTGGGCGGTTACCTGGCCTGAACCCAGGCGCAGGCCTGATCGCCGGTGGCGGCCATTAGGCGGTAGGTCCAGAGGTTGCCCAGCACTTTTTTGCTGTAGAGCCGGGTTTCGGGATAGGGGATCGCCTCCACCCACAGCTCCGGCTCCTGGGCCGGATCGGGGTAGGCGCCGCCGCGCCAGCGCTCCACGGCCCCCGGGCCGGCGTTGTAGCTGGCCACGCTGAGGAAGGGCTGTTGCCGCCAGCGATCGAGCAGCTGCCGCAGGTAGCGGGCTCCAAGCTCTGCATTGCGGGCTGGCTGCTGCAGCTGGGTGTCGCCCACGGGTTGGCCCGCCAGCTCGGCGGCGGTGGCGGGCATCAGTTGCAGCAGACCCACGGCACCCACCACGGAGCGCACCCCCGGGCTGAAGCGCGATTCCTGCCGCGCCACCGCCAGCAGCAGCTGCGGGTCCACCCGTTCCTGGGCCCCGGCCCGCTCAAACAGCGCCGCAAAGCGGCGGGGGTGCAGATCCTGCTCCAGCTGCCACTGCTGCGGGCACGATCCCTGCGGCAGGCGCAGGCTCGCCTGCTCCAGTTGGCCCAGGCCGGTCCAGTCGTCGCCGATCCCCGTGCGCAGCCGCCCCTCCAGGGCCAGCTGCTGGGGCCCCGTGGGGGGTTGGCCGCGGCGTCGGTGGCGCCAGCTCTCCCAGGCCTCCAGGGCCTGGCCGCTGCTCCAGAGCGCATCCAGTTCGCCCTGGCCGCTGTTGAGGGGCCGCCAGGCGGTGCTGCTGGT
>RHBP01000039.1 GCA_010030955.1 Synechococcaceae bacterium WBB_10_009
CGCATCCGCATGGTGATGGGCCTGCGGGGGGATGGGCGGCTGGAGGTGCTGATGAGCCGCGATGGCCTCACCCTTGAGCAAACCAAAGCCCTGGCGCGCCAGCGGGGCCTGCGCACCGCCTACCTGCCCGACCACGCCTCCAAGAGCCGCTTCATCATCCCCGGCGTGAAGGGGTTCAGCCAGGAGGACGCCAACTGGATCAGCGGCGGTGCCACCTCCTTCGTGCACGTGCCCTACATGCTGCGGCTGAGCGAGCGGGCGGTGCCGCTGCGGGGGGATCTGCTCAGCAGCCTGGTGCCCCGGGCCGGCCTGCGCCGCTGCGGCAACCCCCTGGAGTGCGGCCAGACCCTCGGCGGGCAGATTGTGGATCGCGCCCTGGCGGGCTTCAACCGCCTAATGGAGCAGGGGGTGGAGCCCCTGGCGCGCCTGATCTGGGCCCCCCGCGGCCAGCGCAATCCGCAACGCAACCCCCAGCGCTCGCCGCTGCGGGAGCCGCCGATCACCGCCGATCCGATGGCCCTGCGGGAACTGCAGCTGCAGCAGCAAAACAGCCCCAGCGATGCCCTCACCGCCCCGCTGGCGCCGGACCTGCCACCGCCCCTGCTGCTGCAGGAGGGCCAGCAGCTGCCCGCCAACCCCGAGGCCACCCTGGCGGAACCCGCACCCCTGCCGGCCCTGCCCGTGCCGGAGGCCGCCGCCAGCGGCGAACCCGCTCCGGCGTTGCGGCCCGCGGCCGGTGGACCGCCGGCGCCGCCCCAGTTGCCGCCGCCCTGAGCCGCCCGCTTAGCCGGCGGCCGCCAGGGCCCGCACCACATCGCCGCGGGTGAGCACCCCCACCGGGCGGCGCTCATCATCCAGCACAAACAGGCGCTGGGTGCTGCGGTCGTGCAGTTGGCGGGCGGCCGCCGGCAGGGGGGTGTCGGCGGCGCAGCTGTGGGGGTGATGGCTCATCACCTCACCCACGCTGCTGCCCAACACTTGGTGCACCTGCTTGTCCCACTGCAGCGGGTTGCGCAGGTAGATCACCGAATCCAGCAGCAACACGTAGGGCCCGGCATCGAAGCCCCCCTCGCGCACCATCAGGTCCTGCTCGGTGAGTTCCCCCACCAGCGCACCGGCCCCATCCACCACCGCCAGGGCGCTGATGTGGTGCTCACTGAGCTGTTGCACCGCCTCCTGCAGGGGGGTGGTGGCCAGCACCGTGCGCACCGGTGCACTCATCACATCAGCAACGCGGCGGTCGACGACCATGGCAGGCTCGGGGCTGGCGCCATTGTGACCCGCCATGTCCGCCCTTCGATGCCGTCGCCTGGCGGACGGCCTCACCGTGGGCCGGGCCGTGCTCGGCCTGCCCCTGATCCTGGCGCTGGTGGCGGGCCAGGCGGGGCTGGCCTGGTGGCTGCTGCTGCTGGGCGGCCTCAGCGATGCGGCCGATGGCTGGCTGGCCCGCCGCGCCGGCGGCGGCTCCGTGTGGGGGGCCCGCCTGGATCCCCTCACCGACAAGATCCTGATCAGCGCACCGCTGCTCTGGCTCGGCGCCGACGGCGCCCTGCCGCTGTGGGCCGTGTGGTTGCTGCTGGCGCGGGAGCTGCTGATCTCCGGCTGGCGGGCCGGCCAGGGCAGCGGCGGCCCCGCCTCCCGGGCGGGCAAAGCCAAAACGATCCTGCAGTTCGCCGCGCTGCTGCTGCTGCTCTGGCCAGCCGGCTGGCTCGCAGACCCGGCGGTGAGCTGGCTCCACGGGCTCGGCTGGCTGCTGTTCTGGCCGTCGCTGCTGCTGGCCCTGAGTTCCGCCTGGGGCTACCTGCGCCAACGCTGAGCCCGGTGCTCCGCGGCTGTCTCCGCGGGTTAGCCAAGGCTGACCAAGGGGCGGACACGACTCCGCACCACCGGCGGCGACGGGCTAGCCGCCAATCAGGGCGTCGTCGCCGCTGAAATCAGGGCTGGTGGGCATGCGCAGGGCGTAGTCGTTGGTGTAGCTGTCCTCCAGGGCCGCCTCCACGCTGTAGCGGGGTGTCCAGGCCAGCTCCCGCTGCACCCGTTGCACGTCGGTGAGGAAATGGGCCAGCCGCAGGGGGAACGCCTTGCGTGCCTTCTTGTCGAGCCCGGAGGGGTCGAAGCTGCGGATCTCCACGCTGGCGGGATCCTTGCCGCAGGCGCGGGCCGCCGCCTCCACCAGGCCGCGGAAGGTGATGCCCTGCACGCTGCTGCAGTTGTAAATGCGGTTGGCGGCGGCATCCACGCCGATGCTCAGGGCCATGGCGGTGGCCAGGTCGTTCACGTGGCCGAGCTGGGTGATGGTGCTGCCATCCCCGGGCAACGGCACCGGCCGGCCGTGCACGATGCGATCAAAGAACCAGCTCTCCACGGGGTTGTAGTTGCCGGCGCCCACGATGTAGGTGGGGCGGAAGCTGGTGAATGGGATCTTCTCCGCCAGCAGCCAGGCCTCGGTGTCGAGCTTGCCGCTGTGGCGGCTCTGGGGGTCGGTGGGGGAGGTTTCGCCCAGGGGCCAGAGGGTGCTGTCGGCGTAGACGCCGGCGGAGCTCACGTACACAAACCGGTGGCTGGGGGCACCGGTGATCTCCAGCACGCCGCGGCTGTCCTCGAGGCTGCGGCCCGAGCTGTCGACGATCACATCGAAGCTGCGCCCCGCCAGGGCCGCCAGCCCCTCGGCGCTGGAGCGGTCGCCGCAGAGGTGCTCCACCCCAGCGGGCACAGGGTTCTTGCCGCGGGTGAACAGGGTGAGCGCATGGCCCTCCGCCAGCAGCTGCGCCACCAGCGGTTTGCCCACAAACCGGGTCCCCCCCATCACCAGGATCTTCACGGCGGCACGGCTCGAACTGGCGGCCATTCAAGCCGCCGGCACCGCGCAGCCGGCACCGCCACACTGACGCCACCCGCCATCACCCCATGGGGCACTTCACCGAGCTGCTGCGGTCGTTGAACAACCTCAAGCTGCTGGCGGCCATCGGCCGCAGCGGCGGGGATCTCAGCAGCATTGCCGACCTGGTCGACAACTTCCTCGACAGCCCCCAGATGGCCGACTGCGTGCGGCGCTTCCGGGCCCAGCCTGGCGGCGCCGAGCTGATGGATGGCCGCTACCCGCCCCTCCAACCCAACATCGAGGCCCTGCGCCAGCTGCCCCAAGGCAGCCTCGGCCAGCGCTACGCCGAGCTGATCACCAGCCTCGGCTACGACCCGGAGTTTTTCCGCCCCCGGCCGGTGAACAGCGAAGCCCAGTGGCTCACCCAACGCATCGCCACCACCCACGACATCCACCACGTGGTGAGCGGCTTCGGCACCGGCCCCCAGGGTGAAACCGGCGTGCTGGCGATCACCGCCGCCCAGATCGGCTTCCCTGCCTACGTGCTGCTCACCAGCGCCGCCGGCCTCGCCAGCTTCCGCTTCCAGCTGGAGCGCTTCGAGGGCATCAGCACCGCCATCGCCCACGGCCAGGCGATCGCCCGCCAGGCCCACTGCCTGGCGCTCACCCGCTGGGAGGAGGGCTGGGACAAACCGATCAGCCAATGGCGCCAGGAGCTGGGCATCACCGACGCCGCCGAGCACGAGCCCTACGGCCTGGCGGCCCAACTGCCGTGACCGCCAAGCTGCCGCTGCGCTGGACGGCGCAGTCCGCCAGCCTCGGCCGCTGCGGCGGCTACCGCCATTTCCAGCTGCTCGGCGAGCAGGGCAAGGGGGCGGAGCGGGCCGCGCGGCTGGAGGCTGTGCTCAACCGCAACCACCGCCTGCTGGTGCCGCTGCGGGAGCTGCGCGACCGCGGCCTCTGGCAGCCTGGCTGGCAGTCGTTGCGCCGGCCGGCCGCCATGCAGATCATCCCCGCCATCGACCTGCTGGATGGCCACTGCGTGCGGCTCCACCAGGGCGATTACGACCAGGTGACGCGCTTCAGCGACGACCCCGTGGCCCAGGCCCTCGCCTGGCAGGCCCAGGGGGCCGAACGGCTGCACCTGGTGGACCTGGATGGCGCCCGCTCCGGCCAACCGATCAACGACCAGGCAGTGAAGGCGATCACCGCAGCCCTGTCGATTCCCGTGCAACTGGGGGGCGGCGTGCGCAGCGCCGAGCGGGCGGAGGAGCTGCTGGCCTGCGGCCTCGATCGGGTGATCCTCGGCACGGTGGCCATCGAGCAGCCGCAGCTGGTGGCCGAGCTGGCGGGCCGCCACCCCGGCCGCGTGGTGGTGGGCATCGACGCCAAGGACGGCCTGGTGGCCACCCGCGGCTGGCTGGAGACCAGCGCCGTGCGGGCCACCGACCTGGCCCGCCGCTTTGAGGGCAGCGGCGTGGCGGCGATCGTGAGCACCGACATCGCCACCGACGGCACCCTGGCGGGCCCCAACCTGGAGGCCCTGCGGGCCATGGCCGAAGCCAGCAGCATTCCGGTGATCGCCTCCGGCGGCATCGGCTGCCTGGAGCACATCCTCTCGCTGCTCAGCATCGCCCCCCTCGGCGTGGAGGGGGTGATCGTGGGCCGCGCCCTCTACGACGGCACCGTTGACCTGGCGGAGGCGATTGCCGCCGTGGGGCCGGAGCGTTTGCAAGACGCACTCACTTCGCCTAACGGCCCTATAACGGTGTAAGACACTTCGCCGCCTTGGCGATCAGCCGAAGCACCGCCTCCAACAGGGCCACCAGCGCCCGCACCGCCACGGTGACGCCCTCCGGGGTGACGCCCACCGGGGTGGAGAGCGCCTACGGCCGCTGCCGCGAACTGGGCATGCGCCTCTCGCGCCAACGGCGCATGGTGCTCGATCTGCTCTGGCAGGAGCGGGATCACCTCAGCGCCCGCGACATCTTTGAGCGGCTGAACGCCCGCGGCCGCAACATCGGCCACACCTCGGTGTACCAAAACCTCGAAGCCCTGCAGAGCGCCGGGGTGATCGAGTGCCTCGACCGCGCCAGCGGCCGGCTCTACGGCTACCGCAGCGACCCCCACAGCCACCTCACCTGCCTGCGCACCGGCGCCATCCAGGACATCGACGTGGAGCTGCCGGCCGAGCTGCTCAGATCGAACGGCACACCGGCTTCGCCATCGAGTCGTACACCCTTCAGCTCTGCGGCCGGCCCCGCTGAGCCGCAGCCGGGGCTGGAGAACCCCGGCGAAGCCCGTTACCTTGAGCGCTCATTCGCCCAACCCGCGGAGCGTGGCGCAGCACCAGCCGAAGCCAACGCTGCTGATCCTGGCGGAACCGCTGCTGCGCCAAGGTCTGGAGCGCCTGCTAAGCGACGCCTACACCGTGGTGGAGCCCGGCGGTGAGGGCCCGGAATCGCCCCAGCCCAGCGGCGTGCAGCTGCTGCTCTGGAGCGTGGGCAGCACCATGCCGGCGGCCACCCTGGAGCGGGAGCTGCAGCAACTGCGGGAGCGCTGGCAGCCGGCGCCGCTGCTGCTGCTGCTGCCCGGCGAGGCCCGCTACCCGAGCGATTGGCTGCTGCAGCTGCCGGTGGAGGGGCTGCTGCAACAGGCCCAACCCGAGGAGATCCCCGGCGCCGTGGCCACCCTGCTGGAGGGGGGCCGGGTGCTGGAGCTGCGGCCCCTGGCCGCCGACGCCGACACCGGCGCCCCACCGCCCCAGGGCTTGGGGGTGTGGCTGCTGCGCAGCGGCCTCGAGCAGATCGAGCGGGAACAGCGCCGCTGCCAGGGCTGGCTGCAGCGCAGCCAGGGACTGCTCAGCCAGCTGATGCTGCGGGGCCGGCTGCGGGAGCTGGCCATGGCCCGCCGCCTGTTGCTGTGGCTGTGGGGCCCGATCAGCCTGGCCTTCGCCGATCAACCGGCCCCCCTGGACGATCCCCAGCCCCCCCGCGGCACCACCATCACCGTGCGCGAACGCAGCGCCATCGGGGTGTGGCAGGCGATCCGCGGGCGCCTGGAGGGGGCCATTGAGGCCGGCCTGGACAACCGCAGCGGCCAACTGCTGGCCCTCGAAGGGCTGAACGCCCACCACCGCCGCGATCTGCTGCTGGCCCTGATCAGCCAGCTCGATCTGCTGCTGCTGCGGCTGCGCCACGACCAACTGCGCGGTGAGGCGCTGGAGCAGCGCTGGCAAGAGCTGCAGCCCGAGCTGCGCCGCCTCTCGCTGCGGGCCATGGCCGGCGAATACGTGCAATTGCCCCAGCAAGGGGGCCTGCTCAAGGTGGCCGAAAGCCTCAGCGCCGCCGCCCAGCTGGACGGGGTCGACCCCGAACTGCCGGCGGCCCTGCCGATGCTCGGCTGCCTGGTGCAGGCCCAACCCCTGCTGGTGGAAGGGCGGCTGCTGCCCCCCGATGAACCCAAGGCGCTGCTGCAGCTGGAGGCCTTGATCAGCAACTGGTTGATCCGCAATGGCGAGCTGATCGCCGCCGATGTGCTCGCCTGCTGCAGCGAATGGCCCGAACTGCGCCGCTACCTGCTGCGGACCGACCTGCTGCCCACCCGCAACCTGGAGCGCCTGCGCAACCAGCTCAACGCCCAGCAGCGGTGGAGCAGCTGGTTTGAGCGGCCGGTGCAGCTCTACGAAAGCCAGCGCTTGCTCTACCGGCTCGAGGCCGGTGCCATCGCCCCCCTGCTGCTCACCGAGCCCCGCGATGCCGAACTGCGCCAGCTGGGCTGGGGCCAGCAGCTGGTGACCCTCAGCCTCGAGGCCCGCGATGCCCTGGCGCCGCAGCTCCAGGCCGCCCTGCGCCGCCTCGGTGATCTGGTGGTGGTGGTGCTCACCCAGGTGATCGGCCGCGCCATCGGTCTGGTGGGCCGCGGCGTTCTGCAGGGGTTGGGGCGCAGCGTCAGCCGCGGCTAAGGCGCGCCAGCCAGCGGCCACAATGGCCCCAGCCCCCGCCGCTGCTTGATGCCTGGACGTTTGGCCCGCCTGCTGCTCAGCCTGCTGCTGGCGCTGACGCTCCTGCCGGCGGCCGCCTTCGCCGCCCGCGACACCAACAGCTACGACGGCAACATCTACGCCCTCTATGCCGGCAACGGCTCCCTGGTGCCGCCCCGCAGCACCCTGGCCCAGGCCCTGGAGGAGCACCGCCCCGTGGTGCTGGGCTTCTTCCTCGACGACAGCGCCGCCAGCAAGCAGTACGCGGTGGTGTTCAACGAACTGCAGCGCCTCTGGGGCCGCACCGCCGAGCTGATCCTGCTGCCCACCGACCCCCTGCAGAACCGCCCCGGGCAGGGGGCCGGCGACCCCGCCACCTACTGGCATGGCGAAATCCCCCAGGTGGTGGTGTTCAACACCGCCGGCACGCCGGTGCTCGATCAAACCGGCCCCGTGAGCATCGATGCCATCAACGCCGCCCTCACGGAGGTCACCGGCCTCAAACCCCAGGGCGACGTGAAGCTCAGCCTCAACCGCGAGGTCAACGAGCTCAACAGCGAGATCGTGCCCGCCCGCTGAGCGCATCCATGTCCACCCGCCAGGAAACCGACAGCCTCGGCGCCATCGCCGTGCCCGCCGAGCACTACTGGGGCGCCCAAACCCAGCGCTCGATCACCAACTTCCCCTTCGGCCAGCGCATGCCGCTGGCGATCGTGCACGCCTTCGGCCAACTCAAGGCCGCCTGCGCCGAAGTGAACCGCGACCTGGGCAAGCTCGACGCCCACCTCTGCGACGCCATCGTGGCGGCGGCGGAGCAGGTGGCCGCCGGCGCGCTGGATGGCGAATTCCCCCTGAAGGTGTGGCAGACGGGCTCCGGCACCCAAACCAACATGAACGCCAACGAGGTGATCGCCAACCGGGCGATCGAAGCCCTCGGTGGGGTGCTGGGCAGCAAGAGCCCGGTGCACCCCAACGACCATGTGAACTGCAGCCAGTCGAGCAACGACACCTTCCCGGCGGCGATGCACATCGCCGTGGTGCTGGAGCTGGAGCAGACGCTGCTGCCGGCGGAGGTCGTCGTCGTGGACGTAGTGGCCGTAAAAATGGAAGCACGAAACGTAAGGCACCCACCTGCAGGATGCGGTGCCCCTCAGCCTGGGGCAGGAATTCAGCGGCTACGTGGCCCAGCTGCAGCTGGCCACCACGGCCATCCGCCAGAGCCTGGCGGCGGTGCGGGAGCTGGCCATCGGCGGCACCGCCGTGGGCACCGGCCTCAACGCCCCGAAGGGCTTCGGCGAAGCGGTGGCGGCGCGGCTGAGCGAGCGGCTCGGCACAGCCTTTGTGGGCGCGCCCAACAAATTCCAGGCCCTGGCCGGCCACGAGGCCCTGGCCGGCGCCCATGGCGCCCTCACGGTGCTGGCGGGCAGCCTGATGAAAATCGCCAACGACATCCGCTGGCTGGGCAGCGGCCCCCGCTGCGGCCTGGGGGAGCTGGTGCTGCCGGAAAACGAGCCGGGCAGCTCGATCATGCCGGGCAAGGTGAACCCCACCCAGTGCGAGAGCCTCACGATGGTGGCCGCCCAGGTGATGGGCAACAACACGGCGGTGCAGCTCGGCGCCAGCCAGGGCAACTTCGAGCTCAACGTGTTCAAGCCGCTGATCGCCCACAACGTGCTCGAGAGCATCGAGCTGCTGGCCGGCGCCTGCCGCAGCTTCCGCGAGCACTGCATTGAGGGGTTGCGGGCCAATGAGCAGCGGATTGAGCGGTTGCTCAACCAGAGCCTGATGCTGGTGACCGCCCTCACCCCCGCCATCGGCTACGACCGCGCCAGCGCCATCGCCAAACACGCCCACCGCCACGGGCTCAGCCTGCGGGAGGCGGCGCTGGTGCTTGGCGAGATCAGCGGCGAAGAGTTCGACCAGTGGGTGCGGCCGCAGCGAATGGTCTGAGCCGCCGGGGCCCGGCTAGAGCAGGTTGGCCGCCAACTCCGCCAGCTCACTGCGCTCGCCGCGCAGCAGGGTCACGTGGCCGGCGAGGGGTTGCCCCTTGAACCGCTCCACCAGCCAGGTGAGGCCATTGCTCTCGGCATCCACATAGGGGTTGTCGATCTGGTAGGGGTCGCCGGTGAACACGATCTTGGTGCCCTCGCCCACGCGGGTCACGATCGTTTTCACCTCATGGGGGGTGAGGTTCTGGGCCTCATCCACCACCATGAACTGATGCGGGATCGAGCGGCCGCGGATGTAGCTGATCGCCTCCACCTCCAGCAGCCCCATGCCCTTGAGGTCGGTCCAGTTGCTGCGCTGGGGGCGGTTGGCGCCGCCACGGCCCGATGCCCCGCGGGGGGTGTCGTCGTCGGCATTGCCCCCCAGCAGAAAATCCAAGTTGTCGATGATCGGCTGCATCCAGGGGCCCATCTTTTCCTCAAGGCTGCCGGGCAAAAAGCCGATCTCCTTGCCCAGGGAGATCACCGGCCGGGTCACCAGCAGGCGTTCATAGAGGTGCTCATCCGCCACCTGGTGCAGGCCGGCCGCCAGGGCCAGCAGCGTTTTGCCGGTGCCCGCCTTGCCCACCAGGGTGAGCAGCTGCACGGCGGGATCCAGCAGCAGATCCAGGGCAAACGTTTGCTCGCGGTTGCGGGCGGCCACCTTGCCGAGCCGCACCTTGCCGGCCCGTTGCAGGGGCAGCAGCGCCTGGCGGCGGCCGTCGTAGCGGGCCAGCAGGGTGTGGTTGGGCTGGGCCTGGTCCACCAGCGTCACCCCCTCGTTGGCCTGCAGGGTGACCCCCTGGGCTGAGGGCAGCTCCGCCAGGGGCAGCCCCCCTTCGCCGCGGAGCGCCTCCATGGCGGTGGCGCTGGCGCTCAGCTCACACACGCCGGGGTAGAGGTCGGCGATGTCGACCTTGTCGGTGGTGTAGTCCTGCGCCGTGAGGCCCACCGCATCGGCCTTGATGCGCAGGTTGGTGTCCTTGGTGACGAGCACCACCGGCGGTTGGTCGGCGATCAGGCCGGAGCGCAGCTGCTCCAGCGCCACCGCCAGGATGTTGTTGTCGCCGTTGCCGCCCTTGAGCTCAGGGGGCAACTGCGCCAGGGTCTCGCTGCGGCAGAACACCACCTGCAGGCTGCCGCCGTTGGCGTCGATGGGCACGCCGTCAGCCAGGTTGCCCTTCTCCCGCAGGCCATCCAGCAGCCGCGAAATCTGACGGGCATTGCGGCCCTTTTCGGAGGGGTCGCGCTTGAAGCGGTCGATCTCCTCCACCACCTCAATCGGGATCACCACCGCGTTGTCTTCAAAACGGGTGAGGGCCTGGGGGTCATGCAGCAGCACATTCGTGTCGAGAACGAAGGTCTTGCGCATGGGGGCCCTGCCGTGGCGGTGCCGAAACGGTAGGAGGCTTCTCCGGCCGCAAGCCCTACGCTCCCGCAGAACTCAACGCGCTGGCCTTGCATCCCCTGATCGCCGTTCTGCTGATCGCCGCCCTGGTGTTCGCCCTGGCGTTGCTGTGGCTGGAGGCCCGCCACCGCCTGCGCCCCGCCTCACCGCTGCGGCTCAGCAGCACCGGCTGGAAGGTGAAGGGCAAATCCGAGCAGCTGGTGGTGGTGAAGGGGCGGATCCGCATCAGCAACCCCCATCCGCGCATGGAGGTGTTCGTGCCGGAGCTGCACCTGGAGCCCACCCTGCTGGGCCGCGGCGACCTCAGCGCCCTCACGGTGAGCACCGCCATCACCCCCCACCACCCCGATGAGCAGGCGCGCCCCGACGGCTACTGGTTCGCCTACATCGTGAAGGGCCACAAGTGCACCGAAGCGGAGCTGAGCGTGCGCATCAGCGCCCCGGCCGGCACCGACCTGCGGGCCCTGCTCGACACCCTCTGGCTGCAGATCCGCTGGGTGCACTACGGCCCCTTCGGACGGCTGGAGCGCCGCGATGCCGTGCTGGTGCCCCTGCGCAAGCCCGCGCCCGCCCAACCCGACAGCCCCCGCTGGCGCCAGGGCGACCGCTGCAGCGTGCTGCCGATCCGCACCCACCTGCTCGGCAGCCTCGACGACCCGGCCGAGGTGCTGCGCCACTACGCCGGCGCCGTGCTGCAACCCGGCGACGTGCTCACCATCGGCGAGACGCCCCTGGCGGTGATGCAGGGCCGCTACAACCACCCGGCCAACCTGGAGCCCTCCAGCCTGGCGCGGTTGCTCTGCCGGGTGTTCCACCCCACCAGCTCCCTGGCCACCGCCTGCGGCCTGCAGACCCTGATCGACACCGTGGGCCCGGCCCGGGTGCTGTGCGCCTGGCTGCTGGGCACCGGCCTCAAGCTGGTGGGCTCCAAGGGCTGGTTCTACCGGCTGGCCGGCGAACAGGCCCGCCTGATCGACGACGTCACCGGCACCACACCCCCCTACGACCAAACCATCGTGCTGGGCCCCCGCGACAGCCAGCAGGTGTGCCGCCAGCTGGCCGCCGAGCTGGGGGTCGCCGTGGCGGTGGTGGATGTGAACGACCTGGGCCGCGTCAAGGTGCTGGCCTCGAGCCCGGGCTGCGACGAGGCGTTGCTGGAACGCGCCCTGCGCCCCAACCCCGCCGGCAATGCCAACGAGCGCACGCCGCTGGTGCTGGTTCGCCCGTAGGGCCGATCGCCCATAGCATGGGTGGAGGCCTGCTTCTGGCAGCCGGGCCCCCTGCTTGCCGTGCCCCCAGCACCTCCCGCAGCCACCACGCCGAGCCCCGCCGGCCTCCAGGGCGGCGGCCCGCTCAGCGTTCAGCCCCTCAAGGCCTGGCAGCTGCCGCTGCTGCAGGACGCGGCCTATGACGACCTGATTCCCCTGCTGCAGCGGGCCCTGTTGCTGCAGGGGCCCGAACGGCTGCTGCACAGCCTGGCGCCGCGCCCCTCCCTGGCCCCGGAGGTGCTGGTGGCCCACCGCGACCCCCAACAGCCCCTGGGGGTGGTGGTGAGCGAACGCTGCAACCGCAGCGGCAGCGTCAGCAGCAGAAGCAGCAGCGAGATGGCGAGCCCGGCGAGATCCACCTGGTCGGTGCGCCAGCCCGGGGCGAGCAGCTGCAGAGGGCGGCTGGCCAACCAGCCCAGCCCCAACAGCCCAGGCACGTAGAGCAGCGTGCCCCACCAGCGAGGTTTCATTCCTCGGGCTCGATCGTGCTGGTCAGGCCCTTGGCTTTGAGGGTCTCGCAGTAGAACTCGGCCGGCTCGAGATCGCAGACGATCACCAGGCCCACGCCGGTGTTGTGGGCTTCGAGCATCACGGCGATGGCGTCCTGCTCGCTCAACGACGGCACCACCTGGCGCAGGGTCATCACCACGTACTCCATGGAGTTGACCGGGTCGTTGTGCAGCAGCACCTTGTAGCGCGGTGAAGGCTTGCGCACCCGCTCGGGCGCCTTTTCCATGACGGCAGCGCCGCCGCCCTCGCGCGAGGGGGTCTGGGTAGCAATCACCGAGCTGGGCATCAACGCAGAACCGGCTTGCAGGACAGAGAGTTTACGGATCGCAGCAGGCGAGAGTGCATTGGGCCTGGTGCTCAACCGGCCAGGGCCGCTTTGATGCGGCGCATCGCTTCGTCGACGTTGGCGCGGCTGTTGAAGGCCGACAACCTGAAGTAGCCCTCACCGGCGGCGCCGAAGCCACTGCCCGGGGTGCCCACAACGTGGGCCTTGCCCAGCAGCCGATCAAAGAACCCCCAGGAGTCGATGCCCGCAGGCGTCTTGATCCACACGTAGGGGGCCTGCTCACCGCCGTACACCGCCAGGCCGGCGTCGCTGAGCTCGCGGCGGATGATCGCAGCGTTCTCCATGTAAAACGCAATCAGGGCCTTGACCTGGGCCTGGCCCTCGGGGCTGTAGACGGCCTCGGCACCGCGCTGCACGATGTAGCTCACGCCGTTGAACTTGGTGCACTGGCGCCGGTTCCACAGGCCCCA
>RHBP01000040.1 GCA_010030955.1 Synechococcaceae bacterium WBB_10_009
CACCGCCACATCGGGATACTTCTGGCGAAACAGCCCGATCATGCGGGGCATCAAATAGGTGCCCGTGGTCTGGCTGGCGCCCACGACCAGCGAGCCGCCCTTGAGGTTGTGCAGGTCGTCGAGGGCGCGGCAGGCCTCCTGGCACTGGCTGAGGATGCGGTCGCAGTAGCTGAGCAGCAGGTGCCCGGCCTCCGTGAGCTGGGCCTTGCGGCCACCCCGATCGAACAGCGACACATCCAGCTGCTTCTCGAGGTTCTGGATCTGCAGGCTCACCGCCGGCTGGGTGACATACAGGCTGTCGGCCGCCTTCTTGAAGCTGCCCTCGCTGGCGATGGCCCGCAAAATGCGCAGCTGATCGAGGGTGAAGGGCAGATCAGCCATGCAGGGGCGCTGCGCTTCCGCGGTGGACATGAACTCTAGGAGGGATCAACGGCGGCTCAGGCGGGTGGCGAGAATCGCGGCTTGCTGAGCCCAACGCCTCCGTGCAGCCCCCCCTGCAGCCCCCCCTGACGGCGCCCAACCAGCTGCACCACAGCAGCTGGGTGATGCTGGCGCTGCTGCTGGGTTTTGCCGTGCTGCACAGCGGCGGGGCCTCCCTGCGGGCCTGGGGGGCCCAGCGCATCGGTGAGCGGGCCTGGCGGCTGCTGTTTGCGGCCGTGAGCATCCCGGCGGCCGTGGTGGTGATCGGCTACTTCCTGGCCCACCGCTACGACGGCCTGCGCCTCTGGAACCTGCAGGACCAGCCCTGGATCGTTCCGCTGGTGTGGGGTGGCACCGCCATCAGCTTCCTGTTTCTCTACCCGGCCACCTACAACCTGCTGGAGATCCCGGCGGTCTTCAAACCCCAGGTGCGGCTCTACGCCACGGGGATCATCCGCATCAGCCGCCACCCCCAGGCGGTGGGCCAGATCCTCTGGTGCGCCACCCATCTGCTCTGGATTGGCAGCAGCTTCATGGTGGCGGCCTGTGTGGGGCTGGTGGCCCACCACCTGTTCGCCGTCTGGAACGGGGACCGGCGCCTGGCCAACCGCTTTGGAGACGCCTTCGAGGACCTCAAGGCCAACACCTCCGTGGTGCCCTTCCGGGCGGTGCTCGATGGCCGGCAGCGGTTGGTGCTGGCGGAATTCCTGCGGCCAGCCCAGCTGGGCATCGCCATCGCCATCGGGGTGTTCTGGTGGGCCCACCGGTTCATCGGAGCCGGTGCCACCGCCTTCTCGCGCACGGCCCTGGCCCACTGGCTGGGCTGATCCGCACCCCCCAACAGAGCCGCAGAAAGCTTGCAACGGGCTGCCTACACTCAGGCCGACTGCCCCGCGCCGGATGCCCTCGCCCGCCGAACTCGCCTGGCTGATTCCGGTGTTGCCCCTGGCGGGGGCCTGCCTGGTGGGCCTGGGGCTGATCAGTTTCAACCGCACCATCAACCGGCTGCGCAAACCCGTGGCGCTGCTGCTGATCAGCTGCGTGGGCGGGGCGGCGGTGCTCAGTTATGCGGTGCTGGCGCAGCAGCTGGCGGGGGCCGCCCCCACCGAAGTGCTGTTCAACTGGGCCAGCGCCGGCAGCTTCACCCTGGAGATGGGCTTCCGGGTGGATGCCCTCGGTGCCGTGATGCTGGCGCTGGTCACCACCATCGCGCTGTTGGTGATGGTGTACTCGGATGGCTACATGGCCCACGACAAGGGCTATGTGCGCTTCTTCACCTACTTGGCCCTGTTCAGCAGTTCGATGCTCGGGCTGGTGATCAGCCCCAACCTGCTGGAGATCTATGTGTTCTGGGAGCTGGTGGGCATGTGCTCCTACCTGCTCGTGGGCTTCTGGTACGACCGCGATGGCGCCGCCAATGCCGCCCAGAAGGCCTTTGTGGTGAACCGCGTCGGCGACTTCGGCCTGCTGCTGGGGATTCTTGGGCTGTTCTGGGCCACGGGCAGCTTCGGGTTTGAGGAGATCGGCAGCCGCCTGCAGGGGGCCATCAGCAGCGGCAGCGTGAGCACTGGCGTGGCGGTGCTGCTGTGCCTGCTGGTGTTCATGGGGCCGATGGCGAAATCAGCCCAGTTCCCCCTGCATGTGTGGCTGCCGGACGCCATGGAGGGCCCCACGCCGATCTCGGCCCTGATCCACGCCGCCACGATGGTGGCGGCCGGCGTGTTCCTGGTGGCCCGGCTGCAGCCGGTGTACGTGCCCTTCCCCCAGGTGCAGCTGGTGATCGCCGTGGTGGGAACGATCACCCTGTTTCTGGGGGCGTCGATCGCCCTCACCCAGATGGACCTCAAAAAGGGCCTGGCCTACAGCACCGTGAGCCAGCTGGGTTACATGATGCTGGCCATGGGCTGCGGCGCCCCGGTGGCCGGCATGTTCCACCTGGTGACCCACGCCTTTTTCAAGGCGATGTTGTTCCTCGGGTCGGGCTCGGTGATCCACGCCATGGAGGAGGTGGTGGGCCACGAGCCGGTGTTGGCCCAGGACATGCGGCTGATGGGTGGCCTGCGGCGCTGGATGCCCGTCACCAGCACCACCTTCTTCATCGGCTGCCTCGCCATCAGCGGCATTCCGCCCCTGGCGGGCTTCTGGAGCAAGGATGAAATCCTGGGCCAGGCCTTTGGCAGCTTCCCCCTGCTCTGGGCCGCCGGCTTCCTCACCGCCGGCATGACCGCCTTCTACATGTTCCGGCTCTACTTCCTCACCTTTGAAGGGAGCTTCCGGGGCAACGACAGCGCCCTGCAGGCCCAGCTGCTCACGGCCGCCGGCAAGGGCGGCGACGAGCACGGCGATGGCCACGGCCACAGCCACGCCGAGCACCCCCACGAATCGGGTTGGCAGATGGCCATGCCGCTGGCGGTGCTGGCGGTGCCTTCCGTGTTGGTGGGCCTGCTGGGGGTGCCCTGGAACAGCCGCTTCGGCCAACTGCTCGACCCCCAGGAGGCGGCCGAGGTGGCGGAGCACTTCAGCTGGGGCGAGTTTCTGCCCCTGGCCGGCGCCTCGGTGACGATCTCCCTCGTCGGCATCACCGTGGCGGTGCTGGCCTACGCCCTGCATCGGTTGGATCTGGCCACCGCCGTGGCGGCCCGCTTCCCCGCCATCAACCGCTTCCTGGCCAACAAGTGGTATCTCGATGAGATCAACGACAAGCTGTTCGTGCAGGGGAGCCGCAAGCTCGCCCGCTCGGTGCTGGAGGTGGACTCCAAGGTGGTGGATGGGGTGGTGAACCTCACCGGCCTGGTGACCCTCGGCAGCGGCGAAGGCCTCAAATACTTCGAAACCGGCCGGGCGCAGTTCTATGCCCTGATCGTGTTCGGTGGCGTGATCGCCCTGGTGGTGCTGTTCGGCGTCCTCGGCTAACACCAAGAGCCCAGCTCCCTCCCGCCACCGGTTGGTTGGGGTCGGTTGGTTGGGGTGTCGCTGCACGGCGCTGTTCCGCCCCCAGCGGTGAGCGCCGCGCAGCAACACCCCAACCCACATCGCTCTGTGTGACATCCGGCACGGCTTCCAGGCAGAGCTGGGCAGGATTTCTACACTCCGGCCAGCACCAAGAGCCGATCTGTGCCCCTGGATTTCGCCGCCACCCTGGCCGCCGCAACGGCCCAGGCCAGCAGCACAGCCTTCCCCTGGCTCAGCGCCGCGATCCTGTTCCCGATCGCAGCCGCCCTCTGCATTCCCTTCGTCCCCGACAAGGGCGATGGCAAGCAGGTGCGCTGGTTTGCCCTGGGGGTGGCGCTGATCACCTTCCTGCTCACCGTGGGCGGGTACCTCAACGGCTACGACCCCAGCAACCCCAACCTGCAGCTGGTGGAAAAGGTCTCCTGGCTGCCTGACCTGGGGCTGGCCTGGTCGGTGGGGGCCGATGGCCTCTCCATGCCCCTGATCCTGCTCACCAGCTTCATCACCGCCCTGGCGGTGCTTGCCGCCTGGCCGGTGAGTTTCAAGCCACGGCTGTTCTATTTCCTGCTGCTGGCCATGGATGGCGGCCAGATCGCCGTGTTCGCCGTGCAGGACATGCTGCTGTTTTTCCTGGCCTGGGAGCTGGAACTGCTGCCGGTGTACCTGCTGCTGGCCATCTGGGGCGGCAAGAAGCGCCAATACGCGGCCACCAAATTCATCCTCTACACGGCCGGCAGCTCGCTGTTCATCCTGCTGGCGGGCCTGGCCATGGCCTTCTACGGCGGCCATGTGAGCTTCGACTACACCGAGCTGATGGCCAAGGACTTCCCCGCCAAGTTCCAGCTGCTGGCCTATGCGGGTCTGTTGATCGCCTTCGGGGTGAAACTACCGATCGTGCCCCTGCACACCTGGCTGCCGGATGCCCACGGCGAGGCCACTGCACCGGTGCACATGCTGTTGGCGGGCATCCTGCTGAAGATGGGGGGCTACGCCCTGCTGCGCTTCAACTGCCAGATCCTCCCGGATGCCCACGCGGTGTTTGCGCCGCTGCTGGTGGTGCTGGGGGTGGTGAACATCATTTATGCGGCGCTCACCTCCTTCGCCCAGCGCAACCTCAAACGCAAGATCGCGTACAGCTCCATCAGCCACATGGGCTTCGTGCTGATCGGCATCGGCAGCTTCAGCGCCCTGGGCTCCAGCGGCGCCATGCTGCAGATGGTGAGCCATGGCCTGATCGGCGCCTCGCTGTTCTTCCTGGTGGGGGCCACCTACGACCGCACCCACACCCTGCAACTCGATGAGATGGGCGGGGTGGGCCAGAGGATGCGCAAAATGTTCGCCCTCTGGACCGTCTGTTCCCTGGCCTCCCTGGCCCTGCCCGGCATGAGCGGCTTCGTGAGCGAACTGATGGTGTTCGTGGGCTTCGCCACCGACGACGCCTACACCCTGCCGTTCCGGGTGGCGGTGGACGGCCTGGCGGCCATCGGCGTGATTCTCACGCCGATCTATCTGCTCTCCATGCTGCGGGAAATCTTCTACGGCCAGGAGAAAGCCGAACTGGTGGCCCACACGCAGCTGGTGGATGCCGAGCCCCGCGAGATCTACATCATCGGTTGCCTGCTGGTGCCGATCATCGGCATCGGCCTCTATCCACGCCTGATGACCGACACGTACCGCGCCACGATGGAGCAGCTGGTGGCCCGTGATGAACGCGCCATGAAGGCGCTCAATGGCCCGGTGGGCTCCTCGGCCCTGATCCGGCAGGCTCCGCTGCGGGCGCCTGGACTCGGGTAACGAAGCTGTGCTGTGGGGCCCATCGGTGTGCACGATCGGGCCGACCTCCGTAGCCTCAGGCACCTGAATCCGCCGCCCCCCAGCGATGAAGCAGCTGAACTTCCTGCTGATCTTCAGTTTCGGCCTGGCGATGGTGATGTTCACCCTGGAGAACACCGCAGCCACCACGGTGACCTTCCTGCCGGGCCTCACCACCACCATGCCCCTGGCGGCGCTGCTGCTGCTGGTGGGGGGCATCGGCGCCACCGCCGCCTGGGTGTTTGCGGTGTGGACCGGGGTGGTGAAGCGCGTGGAAAACCAGAGCAACCCCGGGGAGCTGGAGGCCCAGCAGGTGCGCATCCGTGAACTGGAGCTCGACGTGGAGCGTTACCGCGCCACCGTTGACGCCCAGCTGTCGCTGCTGCCGGCGGCCGGAGGCAGCTCGGCCCAACGCGAAGCGGCATGAACGCCGGGGCAAAGCGCCGAAAAGCCGGTACGTTGGGGTGAGTCCAGGCTGATCCTTGGCCACAGCTGGCGCCAGACTGGCCATCCGGCTGCTGCAGGACGCGGCCGAACGGGGTGAACTCGACCCCTGGGACGTGGATGTGATTGCCGTGGTGGACGGCTTCCTCGACCAGCTGCGCCAACGCATCGAGGTGCCGCGCCTGGTGGCGGCCATGGGCCACGGCGGCAGCTACGAACAGGATCTCGCCGAAACCAGCGAAGCCTTTCTGGCCGCCTCGATGCTGGTGAGCCTCAAGGCCGAAGTGCTGGAGGCCCACACCTTCCCGCCGGAGCCGGCCCTCGAGGACGACGTCAGCTACGACTTCGACGCCGAGGGCCAGGGCTGGCTGATCAGCCCCGGGGTGGAGCTGCCGCGGCGGCCGGAGCGCCACCTGCTGCGGCGCCCCGTGGCGCCGCCCCCCCTGCAGCGGCCGGTGACCCTCGGCGAACTGATCCGCCAGCTCGAGGAGATCGCCGAGCGGCTGGAGCAAGAGGAGGGCAAGGTGCGCCAGCGGCAGCGCAGCAAACGCTTCAGTGATCGTGCGGTGATCGAGCAGGTGGCGGCGCTGGCCCACCGCGAAAAACTGCCGGAAACCACCGCCGCCCTGAGCCAATTCCTGCTGCAGCGGCCGGAGGCCCTGGAGTGGATGGCCTTCGACGCCCTGGTGGAGGCCTGGGCCGCCACCGCCCCCGCCGACCTCGACTGCGACCGGGTGGGGGTGTTCTGGGCGCTGTTGTTCCTCTGCTCCCAGGGCAAGGTGGAGCTGGAGCAGCAGGGCGGCCTGTTCGGCCCGCTGCAGCTCAAGCGGCTGCTGATCGAACAGGAGAGCGTGCAACTGCCGCTGCCCGCGGAGCTGGGGTCAGCTCGGGGGCCGTCTCGGCAGGCGGTTGCCGCCTGAGGCCATTGCCTAGGGTGGCGCCACTCACCGAAAGCAGACAGCGCCGATGAAGGCGATGATCCTGGCGGCCGGGAAGGGGACCCGGGTGCGACCGATCACCCACACCATCCCCAAACCGATGATCCCCATCCTTCAGAAACCCGTGATGGAGTTTCTGTTGGAGCTGTTGAGGGAACACGGATTCACCGAAATCATGGTGAACGTGTCCCACCTGGCTGAGGAGATTGAGAACTACTTCCGCGATGGCCAGCGCTTTGGCGTGGAGATCGCCTACAGCTTTGAAGGCCGCATCGAAGACGGCGAACTGATCGGCGATGCCATGGGCTCCGCCGGTGGCCTCAAGAAGATCCAAACCTTCCAGCGCTTCTTCGACGACACCTTTGTGGTGCTCTGCGGTGACGCCCTGATCGACCTCGACCTCAGCGAAGCGGTGCGGCGCCACAAGGCCAAGGGGGCCATGGCCAGCTTGATCACCAAGCGGGTGCCCCGGGAGCAGGTGAGCAGCTACGGCGTGGTGGTGACCGACGACGACGGCCGGGTGCGCTCCTTCCAGGAGAAGCCGGCGGTGGATGAGGCCGCCAGCGACATGATCAACACCGGCATCTACATCTTCGAGCCGGAGGTGCTCGACTACGTGCCCGCCGGTGTGGCCTTCGACATCGGCTCCGATTTGTTCCCGCGGCTGGTGGAGGACGGCGCCGCCTTCTACGCCCTGCCGATGGAATTTGAGTGGGTGGACATCGGCAAGGTGCCCGATTACTGGCAGGCGATCCGCAGCGTGCTGCAGGGGGATGTGCGGCAGGTGCAGATCCCCGGCAAGGAGGTGCGCCCGGGCATCTACGCCGGCCTCAACGTGGCCGCCAACTGGGACAAGATCAAGGTGGAGGGTCCCATCTACGTGGGGGGCATGACCCGCATCGAAGACGGCGCCACGATCATCGGGCCGGCCATGATCGGCCCCAGCTGCCACATCTGCGAGGGCGCCACGATCGACAACTCGATCATCTTCGACTACTCCCGCATCGGCCCCGGCGTGCGCCTGGTGGAGAAATTGGTGTTCGGCCGTTATTGCGTCGACCGCAACGGCGACCACTTCGACCTGCAGGAAGCGGCGCTTGACTGGCTGATCACCGACGTGCGCCGGCAGGACCACATCGCCCCGTCCCCCCAGCAGAAGGCCCTGGCCGAGCTGCTGGGCACCGACCTGGCGATCAGCAACGCGAGCTGATTCCGGCGCGCTCCAGGATCAGGGGGATGCGCTCCTCCGCCTTGACAGCCATCAGGTGCACCCCCTGGGCCACGGCGGCGTAGCGGGCCACCTGCTCAGCCGCGATGCTGATCCCCTCATCGGCGGGGTCGGCGGCGGCGGCCAGGCGATCGATCACCGCCTGGGGGATGTTGGCTCCGGGCACGGCCCGGTTGATGAAGGCGGCGTTCTTGGCCGACTTCAGCAGAAACACCCCCGCCAACACCGGCAGCCCCAGGGGTCCGGTGATCTCGCCGACGAACCGCTTGAGGGCCTCCAGGTCCATCACCATCTGGGTCTGCAGGAAGCGGGCGCCGGCCTCCTGCTTGCGCAGGATGCGGCTCTTGAGCCCGCTCCAACTGGGGCTCTGGGGGTCGGCGGCGGCACCGGCAAACAGGGCCGTGGGGCCATCCGGCAGCTCACCGCTGACCGGATCCTCGCCGCGGTTGAAGGCGCTCACCTGCTGCAGCAGACGCACGGATTCCAGCTCATTCACCGGCCGCACCTCGGGCTGATCGCCGGCGCGCACCGGGTCGCCGGTGAGGCACAGCAGGTTGCGGATGCCGAGGGCATGGGCCCCCAGCAGCTCCGCCTGGAGGCCGATGCGGTTGCGATCGCGGCAGGCCAACTGCCACACCGGCTCGATGCCCGCCTCCAGCAGCAGCTTGCACACCGCCAGGCTGCTCATGCGCATCACGGCGCGGCTGCCATCGGTGACATTCAACGCATGCACCAGGCCCTTGAGCTGGCGGGCATGGGCCAAGGTGCGGCTCACATCCCCGCCCCGGGGCGGCATCACCTCCGCGGTGATGGCGAAGGAGCCCACCTCCAATGCCTGCTGCAGCCGCAAAACGCCCGACTCGAATCGGCCCATCATCAACCAAGGGGCAGCGCTCGCCAGCCTGCCTACAGTGAGCAAGAAGGCCTAGAGGCAGTGATGTCCGAGCTGGGAGACCTCAGCCACCAGCGCATGGAGCTCTCGGAGCGGGAACTGGAAATCATTGAACTGGTGGCCCAGGGGCTCACCAACCAGGAGATCGGCGAACAGCTGATGATCAGCAAGCGCACGGTGGACAACCACGTGAGCAACGTGTTCACCAAAACCGGCGCCAAAAACCGCGTGGCCCTGCTGAATTGGGCCATGGACCACGGCAAGATCTGCCGCGACGGCTTCAACTGCTGCAGCCTTCCCCAGGACGGGCCCCAGCGCTGAGCCCCAACGCCTCCAGCCAGGGTTGCTGCTCCTGCGCAACCCAGCTGGCGAAGGGCCGTTGCGCCAGGGCGGCGTTGCTGAATTGGCCGTGGGCGGTGATCTCCAAGCTGCACCAGGGGGGCAGCGCAATCCCCTGGTCGGCCCGCTCCAATTCCACCTCGGCGATCACCAGCGGCGCATTGGCGCCGCTGAACACATCGAGCACCCAATCGCCACCGGGCAACGCCAGGCCATGGCGCTGCTTGCAGACGCGGGCGCCGCTGCGCTCCAGCAACGCCTCGGCATCCGCCGGCGGGATGGCGTACTCAAACTCGTGGCGGGCGAAGCCGAAGGCCGGGACCTTGAGGGTCAACCAGGCCCCATCCGCCCCGTCGCTGCGCACCCGCAGGGTGAGCCCATCGGCGGCCCCGGCCAGGTAGCCCTGCTGCAGCTCACGGCTCCAGCGCACCAGGGGCCGCCAGGCCTCCCCGCACACCAGAAAACGGCGTTCGATCTCCAGGGCCATCGCTGAGGGGCGCGCGGGGGTCAGTTCGGGGAGGGCTCCGCAGCGGTGAGGCTGCCGGCCCAGTGCAGTTTGCGGGTGAGGCTGCGGTAATAGGAGGGGCTCTGCTCCAGCAGCACCATCAGGGCGGCGTGGGGAGCGCGGCCCACCCGGCAGCGGTCGCCAGGCTCCAGCACGCAGGCGTGGGCACCATCCTTCCAGAGCCGCACCTTGCGGTTGGCTTCCCCCAAGGGCCACACCGCCAGCTGCGCCCGGGGCGGCACCACCAGGGGCCGGCTGGAGAGGCTCATGGCACAGATGGGATTCACCACAATCGCCTCCACCCCCGGGTGAAGGATCGGCCCGCCGGCGGCCATTGAGTAGCCCGTGGAGCCGGTGGCGGTGGCGATGATCAGACCATCACCGCGGTACTGGTCCACCACCTCGCCATCAATCTCCAGCTCCAGCACGCAGGTGGGGGCCTCCGCCTCGATGCCGGGGCGGAAGTAGACGTCGTTGAGGGCCGTGTGCACCGTCTCGGTGCCGTCGATGCGGGCCTCCAGCATCATGCGCCGCTCCAGGGCGAAGCGGTCGTGCCGCAGGCGCTGCCAGAGGTCATCCAGGGGATCGCCATCGCCAGCGGCCTGGCTGAGCAACTTGCGCTCCTGGGCCAGGAAGCCGAAGTGGCCGCCCACGTTGAAGCTGAGGATCGGCACATCAAGGGGCGCGAGGTGCCGCGCGGCCCCCAGCACCGTGCCGTCGCCCCCCAGCACCACCGCCAGGTCGGGGGGGTGGCCCTCATCCGCCAGCAGGCCCGGGAAGGGGTTGGCGCTGGCGCCACTCATGGCCACCGCCACGGCCACCCCCTGCCCCCGCAGGCTCTCGGCGCAGCGGCGGGCCTGGCGCAGGGCCGCCTGGCTGGCGGCCCGGTGAATCAACCAGACGGACTCGAGCCGCATGGGGACGGGTAACTGCCCCCAGCCTGCCTACCAACGCAGCAGGTTGAAACGCTCCATGTCCACCGTTTCACGGTTCCGATACAGGGAGAGCAGGATCGCCAGGCCCACGGCCGCCTCAGCGGCCGCCACGGTGATCACGAAAATGGCAAACACCTGGCCGCGGATCAACTGGCCATCGATGTAGCTCGAGAAGGCCATCAGGTTGATGTTCACGGCATTGAGCATCAGCTCAATGCTCATCAGCACCCGCACCGCGTTGCGGCTGTTGATCAAGCCCCAGACGCCCGTGCAGAACAGGATCGCCGCCAGGGCCAGGTAGGCCTGCAGGGGCACGGCGGTGGGCAGCTCAAGGGTCATGGGTTGGTCTTCTCCAGCAGCAGGGGGGTGCGGGACTTTTCAATCAGGCCCTGGTCGGCGGGCTCACCGGTGGCGATGTCAGCGCTGAACACATCGCGGCGGGCCAGCACAATGGCGCCGATCATGGCCATCAGCAGCAGCACCGACGCCAGCTCAAACGGCAGCAGGTAATCGCTGAACAGGTGTTCGCCGATGCGGATCGTGGCCTCTTCGCCCACGGGGGTGGGGCCGGGGGTGGCCCAGGGGGTGGTGAAGGCCACCCGCAGCAGCAGGGTGAACAGGCCGGCGCACACCGCTCCGGAGAGCAGGCGGCGCACGGCCAGGCCGGGGATCGCCGCCAGGTTTTCCTGTTTGTTCACGAGCATGATCGCGAACAGGATCAGCACGTTCACGGCACCCACATACACGAGCACCTGGGCCGCCGCCACAAAGCTGGCGTTGAGCAGCAGATACAGACCCGCCACCGACAGGAACACCCCGCCCAGCAAAAAGGCGGAATACACGATGTTGGGCAGCAGCACCACACCCAGGGCACCGATGGCCACGGCGGCCGAGAGGGCCACGAAGCAGATCAGCTGGGTGGAGGAGGCGATCGTCATTCGGGGGACTCCTCAACGGCTGCGGGTTCGGATTTTGGCAGGGTTTCCAGCACCTGGGCCGGCAGCTGGCCAGCCCGGGGGCGGTTGGGGTCGACGCCGTGGGGGTCCATCTCGCCCTTTGGCAGGTAGGCCAGCTCCCGCAGGGGCAGCACGGCCGGATCGCTGGTGACGCTGGTGGGCAGCCGCCCCAGGGCGACGTTGTCGTAGTTGAGGCTGTGGCGGTCAAAGGCCGCCAGCTCGTATTCCTCCGTCATCGAGAGGCAGTTGGTGGGGCAGTACTCCACGCAGTTGCCGCAGAAGATGCACACCCCGAAATCGATCGAGTAGTTGCGCAGCTCCTTTTTCTTGGTGGCCTTGTTCATCACCCAATCCACCACCGGCAGGTTGATCGGGCAAACGCGCACACACACCTCACAGGCGATGCACTTGTCGAACTCGTAGTGAATGCGGCCCCGGTAGCGCTCGGAAGGGATGAGCTTTTCGTAGGGGTACTGCACCGTGATCGGCCGGCGGCGCAGGTGATCGAAGGTGACCGACAGGCCCTGGGCGAGGTAATTGGCGGCACCCACCGCATCGCGGGTGTAATCGCCGACTTGTTTGAGGAACCCGAACATGGTGGGGAGGGCGATGGGTGGCGGTCAGCCGCCGAAGACAGCGGGGAAGGCGAGCTTGAGGCCGGCGGTTACCAGCAGGTTCA
Source organism: Synechococcaceae bacterium WBB_10_009 (assembly GCA_010030955.1). Taxonomy (GTDB): domain Bacteria; phylum Cyanobacteriota; class Cyanobacteriia; order PCC-6307; family Cyanobiaceae; genus Vulcanococcus. Next base: position 12,101 of record RHBP01000040.1, read on the forward strand.
CCAGGGCCACCGGAAGCAGAAACTTCCAGCCCAGGTCGAGCAGCTGGTCGATGCGCACCCGGGGCACCGTCCAGCGCAGCAGGATCGCGAAAAACACCAGCAGGTAGGCCTTGAGCACGGTCATCACGATGCCGGTGGCGGCCGTGATCACCTGCACCAGTGGAGCATCCACCGACTGGCCGGTGAGGCTGACGATCCACTCCACCGGCAGCGGAAAGCCCCAGCCACC
>RHBP01000005.1 GCA_010030955.1 Synechococcaceae bacterium WBB_10_009
TCCCGCCGCTTTTTTTGTGCCCATCCCATGACCGCACGGGCACAGGGCCTGATTCGTGCGTGAAAGTTGGTCAGATTGATCCCAAACAGAATCCGGAGGAGCTGTGAGTCAGACCCTGTCATCGCTGGCCCGGATGACCCTGCGCCAACTGCGCCAGGTGGCCAGCGAGCTGGGTGTGAGCCTCTACAGCCGCAAAACCAAAGAGGAACTGCTCAGCGCCATCGGCAAACGCCAGGCCGACATGTCGAGCGTGGAGGCGGAGCGTCGCCCCTCCAGCGCCAGCCCCGACAGCAGCCGCGTGGTGTTCCTGCCCCGGGATCCCCAGTGGGCCTACGTGTTCTGGGAGATCTGCGAAGCCGATCGCCAGCAGGCCTTCAAGGCGGGGGCCAGCCAGCTGTGCCTGCGGGTGGCGGATGTCACCGGCTTGAACAGCGGCGATAGCCACCCCCACACCCTGCAGGAGGTGCCGGTGGATAGCCACGCCACCGAGTGGTACCTGCCGGTGCCCCTCAGCGACCGCGATTACCGCGTCGAGCTGGGGTACCGCATCAGCGGCGGCGGCTGGATCTCGCTGGCCTTCTCGTCGGTGGCCCGGGTGCCGGCCCTCCACCCCAGCGAACAGATCCTCGACCAGTTCGTGCCCTTCTCCCTCGACACCCCCCCCGGCGCCATCAGCCCCCAGACGCTGCCCAGCAGCGACAACGGCCTGCACGAGCGGCTCTACCAAACCGCCACTCTGGGCAGCCGCCGGCTGGGGCGCGGTTCGGAAGCCTTCCATGAACTGGAGGGCGGCGCCGGTGCGGGCCTGAACGCCTCCGGCGCCGGGCTGTGGGCCAGCGGCCGCAGCGAATCCGGCAGCGGCATCGTCAACCCTCGCCAACGGGCCTTCTGGCTGGTGGCCGATGCGGAATTGATCGTGTACGGCGCCACCGACCCCTCCGCCAAGCTCACCATCGGCGGTGAGGAGGTGCCCCTCTCCAGCGACGGCACCTTCCGCATCCAGGTGCCCTTCCGCGACGGCCAGCAGGTGTACGCCATCGAAGCGGTGGCGGCCGATGGCGAGCAGCGCCGCAACATCCGCCTGGAATTCGAGCGCACCACCCCGGAAGACAACAGCAACCCGCTCGACCAAGCTGTGGCCGAGTGGTTCTGAGCCGTCCATGGCCAACGCACCTGCACCCCAAGGATCGCCAACCCTGAAGGCCCTGGTGGCCTTCACCCCCCTGGCCGGTGCGCTGGTGCTGCCGGTGGCGGTGCCCCTGCTGATGGTGCGCGTCAGCATTGGCGCCGGCGTGCTGGCGGCCGTGGTGCTGAGCAGTCTCTGGTTTGCGGCGATGCTGCGCACCTCCGAATTGCCGGAGCACGGCTGAGGGCAGCCCCCGCGGGGAACCCTGACCCCAGGCGCAACCGCTGGGGATGGAACAGCACACCGCGCAGAGCCGCCGCCGGGTGCTGGTGGTGGCCCTCGTGGCCTTGGCCCTGCAGGGCTGCAGCCAGGCGGGCCAATGGGTGGGTCGTGCGCCGCCACCGCTGCCGTTGCCGGCTGGGATCGCCGTGGCCTTCAACCACCGGGCCGACGCCCACTACCGCAGCCCCATCCATGGCGGGCAACGCTCCGGCGACGACCTGGAGGCCCTGCTGCTGCAGACCATCCGCAGCGCCCGCCGGGAGCTGCTGGTGGCGGTGCAGGAGCTGTCGCTGCCGCAGGTGGCTCAGGCGCTGGTGGAGCAGCACCGCCGCGGCCTGCGGGTGCAGGTGGTGCTGGAAAACACCTACAGCCAGCCCTGGAGCCAGCAGCACGAAGCTGAGCTGAGCCCGCATCTGCGCCAGCGGCGGCGGCAGCTGATGGCCCTGGCGGACCGCAACCGCGATGGGCAGCTGAGCGCCGAGGAACGGCAGCAGGGGGATGCGGTGGCGCTGCTGCTGCGGGGTGGGGTGCCCCTGCTGGACGACAGCGCCGATGGCAGCCGCGGCAGTGCGCTCATGCACAGCAAGTTTCTGGTGGCGGACCGGCGCGTGGTGGTGACCGGCTCCGCCAACTTCACCCCCAGCTGCATCCACGGCGATCCAGACGACCGCCGCACCCGCGGCAACGTGAACCATCTGTTGCGGCTGGAGAGCCCCGCCCTGGCGGCGGTGTTTGCCGATGAGTTCCAGCGCCTCTGGGGCGATGGCCCCGGCGGTGCCCCCGACAGCCGCTTCGGGCTGGCCAAGGGCTCAGGGGCGCCGAGCACCGTGTTAGTGGGGAACACACCGGTGACGGTGCTGTTCGCACCGCACCGGCGCCGTGATCCCCATGGAGGGCTGGCGCTGATCGCCAACACCCTGGCCACCGCCGAGCGGCGGCTGGATCTGGCGCTGTTTGTGTTGTCTGCCCAACCCCTCACGGGCGTGATCGCCGAACTGCAGCAGCGGGGCGTGACGCTGCGGGTGCTGGCGGATCCGGGCTTCGCCAGCCGCCCTTTCTCCGAGGTGCTCGATCTGCTGGGGGTGGCCCTGGCGGATCAGCACTGCAAACACGAAGCCGGCAACCAACCGTTGCAGCAGCCCAGCGAGGGGGTGGGCATTCCGCGGCTCCCCGGGGGCGACAAGCTGCACCACAAGTTCGCTGTGATCGACAACCGCACCGTGATCACGGGGAGCTTCAACTGGAGCCCCAGTGCTGCCCATCAGAACGACGAAGTGCTGCTGGTGATCGAGTCACCCCTGCTGGCAGCGCACTTCACGCGGGAAATGGATCGCCTCTGGCGGGGGGCGGAGCTGGGGATCACGGAGCGGCTGAGCCGCAAGCTGGCAGCCAACCGCAGGCGTTGCGGCAGTGGGGTGCTGCGGGAAGCAACCACCATGGCCATTCGGCAACGAAGGGTGGCGGCGAGCCCCAACCATCCATAGGGTGCAAGCAACCGAGCCCCTTCCATGCGCCGCCTGCTGCCCCTCGCCGTTGTGGCCCTTTGCCTGCTGGGCGGCAGCAGCAGCCACGCCTGCGAGAAGCACCTCAACGGCCACCAGAACGGCTCGGACACCAATCTGGAAGGCAGCAAGAAATAAGGCTGGGCTGATGCTGGCGGCCCGGGCCCTGTTTGTGCTGATGGTGGCCCTCAAGTTGTGGCAGCTCCTGGGCCGGGTGCATCAACGCCAGCGGCGCCAGCGGCTGGAGCGCTGCTGGGTGCTCTAACGGGCAGTGCGGCGGCCTTCAGCGCCGCGGCGGGGCGCCGCTGATCAGCACCCCCAAGCCCACCAACACCACCGCCACCCCCAACAGATCGCGCCCGGTGGGCACCACCCCATCCACCAGCCGCAGCCACAGCAGCGCCATCGACACATACACCGCGCCGTAGGCGGCATACACCCGGCCGCTGGCCGCTGGGTGCAGGCTCAGCAACCAGGCGAACAGGCCCAGGCAGAGGGCGGCCGGAATCAGCAGCAGGGCGCTGCGGCCCTGGCGCAGCCACAGGTAGGGCAAGTAGCAGCCCAACAGCTCCATCAGCGCCGTGAGGGCATACAGCACCAGCGTTTTGACCATGCCCAGCCCCAGATGGTTGCCCTGCGGGCTGGCCAGCCGATGATGGGTGCCAGCTCCGCCCCGCCCATGCTCGCCCCTTCCCGCCGCTGGTGCTCAGCTCGCCCTGTGTTGCCCCTGCGCCCGATGGTGGCCGCGCTGCTGGCCGCCGCGGTGATGCCCCTGGGGCAGGCGGCCCGAAGCCAGGGGTTTGTGGCCTACCCCAGCACGGAGACCCTGCGGGAGGTGCAGCTGGCGGCCCTGGCCTGCGCCCGCGAGAACACCAGCGACACCTGCAGCACCGCCCGCAAGCTGGCGGATCCGCTGATGGATCACCCGCGGCTGCCCGGCGGCTGCAAAGACGCGCTCTGGTCGATCATCCAAAAATCCACCCCCGCCAGCAGCAACAGCCTGGCCCGCCGCGATGCCATCGGCGAGCCCGCCGGGCGGTTGCTGTTGCTCTGCCGCAGCTCCGACAAACCGGTCACCGGCAAAACCGAGCCCGAGAAGCCCCAAAAGGAACGCTCATTCTTCGATCGCTTCTTCGGCCGTGGCGGCGGCGACAAGAACTGATCACATCCGGTGCTCCAGGACTAACTTGGTGCCCCCAGGCCTGTCCCGATGACCAGCGGCGTGCTGCAGATCAGCCTTGATCAGCCCTTTCAGGACCAGAAGCCCGGCACCTCTGGACTGCGCAAAAGCAGCCGCCAATTCGAGACCCCCCACTACCTGGAGAGCTTCATCGAAGCGATCCTGCGCACCGTGCCCGGCATCGCCGGCGGCACCCTGGTGGTGGGGGGTGACGGCCGCTACGGCAACCGCCGCGCCATCGAGGTGATCGCCCGCATGGCGGCGGCCCACGGGGTGGCGCGCATCATCACCACCACCGGCGGCATCCTCTCCACCCCCGCCGCCTCCAACCTGATCCGCCAGCACCAGGCCACCGCCGGGATCATCCTCTCGGCCAGCCACAACCCCGGTGGCCCCGATGGCGATTTCGGCGTGAAGGTGAATGGCGCCAACGGCGGTCCCGCCCCGGAATCCCTCACCGACGCCATCTACGCCTGCAGCCGCCAGCTGGAGGGTTACCGCATCTGGGAGGCGGTGGCGCTGCCGCTCGATCAGCCCGGCCAGCAGCAGATCGGCGCCCTGCAGGTGCAGGTGATCGATGGGGTCGACGACTACATCACCTTGATGCAGAAGCTGTTCGATTTCGATCGGATCAGCGACCTGCTGCGGGGCGACCACCCCATCGCCTTCGATGCGATGCACGCGGTGACGGGGCCCTACGCCACCCGGCTGCTGGAGGGTCTGCTGGGGGCACCGGCGGGCAGCGTGCGCAACGGCTCCCCCCTGGAGGATTTCGGCGGCGGCCATCCCGACCCCAACCTCACCTACGCCCACGAGCTGGCCGACCTGCTGCTCCACGGCGATGGCTTCCGCTTCGGGGCCGCCTGCGATGGCGACGGCGACCGCAACATGATCCTGGGGCAGCGCTGCTTCGTGAACCCCAGCGACAGCCTGGCGGTGCTCACCGCCAACGCCACCCTGGTGCCCGGCTACCGCGATGGCCTGGCGCCATGCCCACCAGCGCCGCCGCCGATGTGGTGGCCCAGCAGCTGGGCATCCCCTGCTTTGAAACCCCCACCGGGTGGAAGTTCTTCGGCAACCTGCTGGATGCGGGCCGCATCACCCTCTGCGGTGAGGAGAGCTTCGGCACCGGCTCCAACCACATCCGCGAGAAGGATGGCCTGTGGGCGGTGCTGTTCTGGCTCAACATCCTGGCCAGCCGCCGGGAACCGGTGGACCAGATCATGGCGGAGCACTGGAGCCGTTTCGGCCGCCATTACTACTCGCGCCACGACTACGAAGCCATCGCCAGCGACGCGGCCCATGGCCTCTACGACCGCGTGAAGGGGATGCTTCCCACGTTGGTGGGCCAGGGCTTCGCCGGCCGCAGCATCGCCACCGCCGACGACTTCGCCTACACCGATCCGGTGGATGGCTCCCTCACCAGTGGCCAGGGGCTGCGCCTGCTGCTCGACGACGGCAGCCGGGTGGTGCTCCGCCTCTCCGGCACCGGCACCCAGGGGGCCACCCTGCGGGTGTACCTGGAGAGCTACGTGCCCTCCAACGGCAACCTGGCCCAGGATCCCCAGCAGGCCCTAGGGGCCCTGATCAGCGCCATCGACGGCCTGGCGGAGATCAAAGCCCGCACCGGCATGGACCGGCCCACCGTGATCACTTGATGGGCGTTGGTGTCAGCCCGCGGGTCTCGAAGGTTTTGATCGCCACGTAAAAGGGCGGCACCACCCCCAGCGACAGCACCGTGGCCACCAGCAGGCCACCGAAGATCACCGTGCCCAGCGACTGCTGGCTGTTGGCACCGGCGGTGGTGGCCACCACCAGCGGCAGGAAGCCCGCCAACGAGGCGATCGCCGTCATCAGGATCGGGCGCATCCGCGATTCGGCGGCGGCGATGGCGGCCTCCACGATGGTCATGCCGGCCTCCAGGTGCTGCTCCGCCACCTCCACGATCAAGATACCGTTCTTGGCGGCCAAGCCGATCAGGGTCACCAGACCCACCTGGGCGTAGATGTTGAGATCAATCGAGCGAATCGAGAGGAAGGCCAGGGCACCCAGCATCGCCAGGGGCACGGTCATCAGGATGATCACCGGCGTCACGTAGCTCTCGTACTGGGCCGAGAGCACCAGGTAGACGATCAAAATGCCGAGGGCGAACACCAGCACACTGGCGCTGCCCGCCGAGAGCTGCAGGGCGGCGATGCCGGTGAAGGCGTAGCCGATGTTGTTGAAATCGAGGCTGTTGAAGATCTTCTGAATCGCCGTCAGGGCCTGGCCCGAACTGGTGCCGATCGCCTCAGCCCCCTGCACCAAGATGGTGCGGTAGAGGTTGTAGTGGCTGATCACCGGCGGCGCGCTGCTGAGCTCGCTGCTGGCAAACTCCGACACCTGCACCAGTTTGTTGTCGCGGTTGCGCACGTAGTAGCTCAACACATCCTCAAGGTTGCTGCGGCCATCGGCCTGGGCCTGCACATAGATGTTGCGAACCTGACCGCTCTCGTAGGTGAGGCCGGAGTAATTGCCGCCCGCCAGCACAGCGATGGTTTGCATCGCCTGCTGGAAATCCACGTTGAGGGCGCCCAGGATTGAACGGTCGATCTTCAGGCCAAAGGCGGGCGCGCTGGGCACGAATTGGGTGTACAGCGTGGAGAAGGACCCACTGGCCTGACCGTTGGCCACCAGCTGCAGCGCCAGCTTGTCCAACTCCGGGAAGGTGTAGGCACCGTTGCTGAGGTCGTTGAACTGGAAGTAGAAACCACCCTGGGCGGAGAACCCTGGGATGGCCGGCGGTTGCGACGACACCGCCAGGCCGCTGCTGAAGCGGGACAGCTTGGCGTTCAGCCGCGCCACGATTGCCGGGGCCTTGTGCTCAGCGCCGGAACGCTCCTCAAGGGGCTTGAGGCCGAAGAAGAACAAACCCTGGTCGGGGCTGTTGCCGTTGAAGCCGGCGCCGCTGATGATGCCGGCAGCGGTGATGTCCTCCTCCTCGCGCAGCACCGCGGCGATCTGCTGGCCCACCTTCTGGGTCTGCGAGAGGGAGGCACCGTTCTGCAGCTGAAAGATGCCGAGCCCGTAGCCCTGATCTTCCTCAGGGATGAACGCGGTGGGCAGGGCGTTGAAGGCAATCGCGGTGACGACAATGCCGCTGGCCAGGCCCATCAGGATCCAACGGCGGCGGGCAATCAGCAGGTTCAGCAGACGCGCGTAGCCCTGCTGCAGGCGGGCGAAACCGGCGTTGAAGCCGTCAAAAATCTGTGCCAGGCGGCTGCCGGCAAAGCCGAACAACAGCACACCGAAGATGTAAGCGCCAATGCCGAAGGAGGCGGAGCTAAAGCGTCCAAACCCCAGGCCAACGATCACCCCGGCCACGGTCCAGGTCCACCCCTGGGGTCGCGGCGGTTTCTCCGCCTTGAGAATCAGGCCCGCCATCATCGGTGAGAAGGTGAGGGCGTTGAAGGTGGAGATGGCGATCGAGAAGGCAATCGTGAGCGCAAACTGCCGGTAGATGATGCCGATGCCGCCCGGGTAGAAGGCCACCGGTACGAACACCGCCATCAACACCAGCGACGTGGCGATCAACGCGCCGATCAGCTCCCCCATGCAGGCCAATGCCGCCTGGCGGGGTTTCATGCCCGCCTCCAGGTTTTTGGCCACCGCCTCAATCACCACGATGGCGTCGTCCACCACCAGACCCGTGGCCAGCACCAGCCCCAGCAGGGTCAGCTGGTTGATCGAAAAACCGAACACCTTGATGAAGGCGAAGGTGCCCACCAGGGAGATCGGGATCGCCAAGCTGGGCACCACCGTGGCGCGCCAATCCTGCAAAAACAAAAACAGGATCACCAGCACCAGCACGATCGCCAGGCCCAGGGCGTCGGTGACCCCATCCACGGCCGATTCGATGAACTGACCCACGTTGTAGATCTCACTCACCACCACCCCGGGGGGCAGTTGAGCCTTGAACTGGTCCATCAACGCCACCACCGCCTGGCTCACCTGCAGCGCATTGCTTTCCGGGGTCTGGTACACACCGATGGTGATGGCCGGGTGCCCGTTGATGTCTGTGCCCTGGGTGGAGAAGCTGTTGAAGCCATAGCTGGCCTCACCCACATCGGAGAGCCGCAGCAGGTTGCCCTGGGGTGATTTGCCCACGATCAGCCCGTTGAGCTGCTCGATCGACACCAGGTTGCCGTTGTCCTCCACCAGGATCGGGTAGGTGAACAGCTGGTTGCCGCCGGCGGGAGGTCCCCCCACCAAGCCGCCCACCGCCACGGCGTTCTGGCTGCGCACCGCAGACACCACCTGATCGGCGGTGAGTTGGTTGGCGGTGAGTTTGGAGGGATCAATGAACAACCAATAGGCGGGGTTGCTGCCGCCGAACAGGGTGGCCTGGGCCACCCCCGGGATCCGCTCCAGTTGGTAGAAGAGCTGCTCGTAAATCAGGCCGTTGATGTAGGGCGCATCAAACTGCCCGTTGCTGGAGGACACCTGATACGCCAGCAGAATCGATGGGGTGGTCTGGATCACCGAAACCCCCGTGCTCTGCACCTGGCTCGGCAGCTGGGGCATCGCCAGCGACACCCGGTTCTGCACGTTCACCTGGTCGATGTTGATGTCCGTGTCTTCGTCGAAGAACACGTTCACCGTGCTGGAGCCGGTGTTGGTGGTCAGTGAGGAGATGTAGGCGGCCCCGGGCACCCCGTTGATCTGCTGCTCGAGCACGTTGGTGACGGCCTGCTCGGTCACCAGCGAGTTGGCGCCGCCGTAGGTGGCCGTGACCTGAATCTGCGGCGGGGCGATGTTGGGCAGGTTTTCGATCGGCAGCGTGGGGATCGCAATCAATCCCACCAGCACGATCAGGATGCTGCAGACGGTGGTGAGCACCGGCCGCTTGATGAACCGATCCGAGAGCGACATGGCCGGACCTCAGCGCGCGGCCGGCTCGGAGCCAGCGGCGGCGATCTTCACGGGCAGGCCAGAACGCAGCAGGGCCGTGTTGCTGACCACCACCCGATCCCCGCGCTGCAGCCCCGAGAGCAGCGGGTAGCGGTTGCCCTGCAGCTGCCCCAGTTGAACGGGGGTCTGCAGCACGATCGATGTGTTGCCCGGCAGCGCCTCCAGCTTCTTCTTTTGGGCCTCAGGAATGGTGGTGGAGGCCTTGAGCTTGGCCATCACCTGGGCCAGGGGCACCACGCGGTACACGAAGGGTTGCTGCGCCTGCATCAACACCGCCGTCACCGGCACCGAGAGTTGGATGCTGGAGCCCGTGATGATCCGGTTGCGCACGTACTGACCGGTCTTGAGCTTGCCGGTGAGGTTGGGAAACGCGGCCTTCACCAGCACCGTGTTGGGGGAGGAACTGCTGCCGCTCACCCCGAAGTAGGGGGAAATGAACACCACCTTGCCCAGGCCTGTCACCGGAGGATTGCCCTGGGTGATCAACTGCACCGACTGGCCATTGGCCACCCTGGAGGCTTGGGTGGCCGGCACATCCATCAGGGTCCAGAGGGTGGAGTTGTCGACGATGCCGGTGATCGCCTGCCCCTGTTTCACATAGTCGCCCAACTTGACGGTGTCGAGATCGCCGATCTCACCGCTGATTGGAGCCGTGACGTACTTGTAGCCCAGGTTGGCGGCACTCGCGCGCACCTGGTCGCGGCTCTTGATCGCCTCGGTCACGTAAAAGTCCCGGTCCCGGGTGGAGACGGCCCCCTGCTGGTTCAGGAAGATGTAGCGCTCGGCATTGAGACGGTCCTTGCGGGCTTCCGCTTTGCTGGCATCCAGGGCTGCCGTGAGTTGCACGTTGTCGAGCACCAGGATTGGCTGCCCGGCTTTCACCTGCTGCCCTTGGGTCGCCAGGATCTTGACCACCCGCCCATCGGTCTCCGGCCGCAGGGCCACATCGGTGGTGGAACTGAGCTGGCTGATCACCTCAATCGAGGGATTGAACTCCGCCTCGCCGATGGATTCCACCTGCACCGGCAGGGGGGGGCGAGCCTGCTGCTGGCCGCCGCAGGCCGCCAGCAGCAGGCCGATCAGGGGGATGGTGAGCGGGGCGGCGCGCACGGGTCCGGCGGAACATGGACGCAAATTAGTCGTTTTGCCAAGGCTGTGATCCACCAGCAAAGTCAGTTGATCAGCAACCCACGGCAACCCGCGTGAGCGATCTGTTCAGCCACCACGGCGAACAGCTGCGCCAGAGCCTGGCGCCCCTGGCGGATCGCCTGCGCCCCCGCAGCCTCGATGACTTTGCCGGGCAGGAGGAGATCCTCGGCCCCGGGCGACTGCTGCGCCGGGCCATCAGCGCCGATCGGGTGGGCAACCTGATCGTGTATGGGCCGCCGGGGGTGGGCAAAACCACCCTGGCGCGGATCATCGCCGCCTCCACCCGCGCCCACTTCAGCAGCCTCAACGCCGTGCTGGCGGGGGTGAAAGATCTGCGCGCCGCGGTGGAGGCGGCCCAACAGCGCCTGCAACAGCACGGCTTGCGCACGCTGCTGTTCATCGATGAGGTGCACCGCTTCAACAGCGCCCAACAGGATGCGCTGCTGCCCTGGGTGGAGAACGGCACCGTGACCCTGATCGGGGCCACCACCGAAAACCCCTTCTTTGAGGTGAACAAGGCGCTGGTGAGCCGCTCGCGCCTGTTTCGCCTGCAGCCCCTGCAACCGCAGCACCTGCACCAGCTGCTGCAACGGGCCCTGGAGGATCCGGAGCGGGGCTACGGCCAGCGGGCCGTGGCGATCAGCCCCGAGGCCGCCGACCACCTGGTGGATGTGGCGGGCGGCGACGCCCGCAGCCTGCTCAACGCCCTGGAACTGGCGGTGGAAACCACCGCGCCCGATGGCGATGGCGTGATCCGGATCGACCTGGCCATCGCCGAAGACTCGATCCAGCAACGGGCGGTGCTCTACGACAAGCAGGGCGACGCCCACTTCGACACCATCAGCGCCTTCATCAAATCGCTGCGCGGCAGCGATCCCGATGCGGCCCTGTTCTGGTTGGCGCGCATGGTGGAGGCGGGTGAAAACCCCCGCTTCATCTTCCGGCGCATGCTGATCGCCGCCGGGGAGGACATCGGCCTGGCGGACCCCCAGGCGATGGTGGTGGTGGAGGCCTGCGCGGCGGCGTTTGAACGGGTGGGGCTGCCGGAGGGGCTTTACCCCCTGGCCCAGGCGGCCCTCTACCTGGCCGGCGCCGAAAAGAGCAACAGCCTCCTGGGGTTCTTCGATGCCCTCAAAACCGTGAAGGCCAGCAGCCGCCAGACGGTGCCGGCCCACCTGCGCGATGCCAACCGCGACGGCAAGGCCTTCGGCGATGGGGTGGGGTACCGCTACCCCCACGCCTACGCCGAGCACTGGGTGGCCCAGCAGTACCTGCCCTCCAGCCTGCAGGGGCAGGTGTTCTGGCAACCGGGGAACCAGGGTTGGGAGGGGGAGCGCCGCCAGCGGCTGCAGCGGCGCCGCGCCGCACAACTGGCCGCCGCGGCCGAACACGACGCCGAACTGGGGGAGGTGCTCAGCAGCGGACCGGACGATCCGGCCCTCGGGCTGTGGCTGCAACGGCAGCTGGGGGCGGAGGGGGAACGGCTCGACCAGCTGCGCCAACGGCTCTGGCAGGGGGCCCCATGGCAGCGCCATCAGCGGGTGTTGATCCTCGAGGCCCGCTCGTTGCTCTGGGCCCTCGACCCGCTGGAGCAGTGCCCCGAAGGCGGCGTGGTGATCCAAGCCGCCTCGGCCGACGACCAGCGCCGGCTGCAGGCCCAGCTGCAGGTGCTCGACAGCCTCGGGAGGCCCCAGCTGGTGCTTGGCGACCTGCCCGCCCTGGAGCAGCAGCTGGAGCGGGGGCACCGCTTTGAATGGCTGGCGGCCCGCCACCCCTTCCGCCAGCTGCAGCCGCAAGCGCGCCGCCTGCAGCTGCAGGCCCTGGGCCGGTTGGCGGCACCAGGGGCCCAGCTGCGGCTGTTGTTCAGCCAACCCGCCCTGGGGCCCGCGGCGGCCCTGCTGGCGCGCCCGGAGCTGCCGCCCCCGCTGCGGGAACTGCTGGAGCCCGTGGCCGCGGCGGAATCGCAATGGATCGCCACCCCGCCGGAGCCATCGGCGCTGGAGCAGGAGCTGATCGCCCTGGGATGGCAACCCCCAAGCTGGGAGCAGTGGCAAGAACCGCTGGAGCTGCCCCTGAGCCCGGGGTTGCTGGAGCGCTGGTTGGCCGCCGGGGCCCCCTACCGCCAGCACCTGGGCGGCCTGCTGAAGCCGCGCCAGATCGAGGCGCTGGCCGATGGGCTGCGGCCCCTGTGCGGTTTGCCCCTGCCCCAACGGCTCGACCACGCCCTGCTGCTGAGCCGGCAGCAAAAAGCCCCGGCAACGCCGGGGCCAGAGGCCTGAGCGCGACGGCTCAGGCGGGCTGGGGTTCCCCAAGGGAATCACCCGAGCCGATCACCACAGACCACGCACGGCGGGGGCAGCCTTGGCCGGAGCCGGAGCTTCGGCGGTGTAGGCCTGGATGCAGGCGGGGGTGTTCATGTACCAGCTCAGCAGCGAGGTGGCCCGCTGGCTGTTGGAGGCGTTGCTGGCATCGCACACCTTCATGGCACCCTGCAGGCGCTGGTCGGTGGGCAGCTTCGACATCATCCCGTAGCTGGAGAGCTTGCCGTCAGCGGAGTCGAGGATGATGGCGCCACGCACGGCCTGAAGGCTGTTCTGCTGGCTGTAGTACGGGGTGTAGTTGTTCTGCTGAATGCTCTCAGACAGGAACTGCTCACCCTGGGGGGAATAGAGGAAACGGGCCACGGCGACCACGTCCACGTCGTATTCCTTCTGCAGGCCGGCCTGCAGCTCATCGCGGGACCACCCGGAGAGATCCTTCAGGTCGCTGGGGACGTGGTTGTCGATGACCTGGGTGCCGCCCAGGGGCAGCAAGGTGTTGGAGCGCACCGCCCCGTTGCTCACCGTGCGGGCGGTCTGGGTGGGCAGCGAGGAGTTGATGAAGGTGGGGGCACCGAAGGTGACGCCGCCGTTGGTGCGAACAAAGCCGGGCGACTGGGGGATGGCCTGGGCGGAGAGACCCGCCAGCAGGAGGCCGGCACCAGCCAAGGGGAGAAGGGTCTTGCGCATCGTTGTGCAGAGGACGACCCTTCCGGTATGGCGATGGCAACGGTTCGGGGAGAGCCGAATGCGGCTTGTTTTAAGAATCAGGCGCGCCCACCTGTGCTGCGCAGGGCCAGGGGCCGCCAGCCCCGCGGGCACTGCAACTGATCGCCGCGGCGGCTGAACCGCCCGGGGGATCCTGTTCCGCTGCAGGCCACCCCACGGGGGATGCCATCCTCCGCCTGCACCAGGGCCACGTAGCGCTCGCCGCCGGCGCGGGGGATCAGCAGCAATTGCACCTGCTGCGGCGCTTCGCTGATGCGGGCCTGCATGTCCTCGGGGGGCTCCAGCCCGAGCACATCGAGGTAGCCGCTGAAGCCGCCCCAGAAGTAGCGGGTGATCTCACCGCCCACAAACCGCCCCAGCACCTCAGTGGCCCGGGCGCGGGCATCCTGCTGGGCCTCCTGGCTGGCCAGATCCGCCAACACCCGGTCGGTGGCGGCTCCGGTGCGGCTGGCCAGCGGCGGCACCAGCGGCAACTGCACCAGGCCCGCCACCCCCAGCAGCGCCAGCACCGACACCACACTCACACGCAGGGCGATCGGCATCGATCACGGCGGCGGAACGTCGCCGGGACCCTAAACCCAGCACCCCTGGTCGGCCGCCTGCCCCACCACGGCACAGCACCAACCGTCATGCAGCCGCAGGCAACACGGGGGCGTCCAGCCGTGCTGCAGGTGGCGCAGCGCAGCGCCGTTGGCATCCCAATGCCAATGGCGCAAATCCTGAGCAATGCTCCCCCGCTGCCACTTGATGGCGGCCTCCTTGCGCACCCAGCTCTCCAGCACCGCCCGCCGCAGCCGCTCCGCCGGCAGGTGCTGCAGCCGCTGCCACTCGGCGGCGGGGAAAAACCGGCGCGCCACCCCATCGGCCAGCAGCGGCCGCTCCCCCCACTCCAGATCCACGCCGATGGGCCAGGGCGACCAGGCCAACAGCAGCTGCGCACCGCTATGGCTGAGGCTCACATGGCCCCAACCCGCCGCCAGGCTGGGCGGCTCGCCGGGGGGGGCGTGCAGGGGCAGCTCCAGGGGAGAGCGCTGCAGCAAAGCCCCCAGGCACTGGCGCAGTTGGCTGCGGCTGTGGCGGTAGCGCGGCTGCAGCGGCGCCGGCAGTTCGGCGCACCAGCGCTGCTCCTGGCCGGAGAGCAGGGGTGCCCCCTGCAGCGGCAGGGGCCGCAGCCACAGGTGCGGACGCGGCGGTAGCGGCGATGGCGCCGGGGCAGCGGCCCCTGCCCTTAGGCTCCCGCCCGAGCATTCATCCACGGCATCCCCGTTCCATGGCCCTGCAGATCGGCGACATTGCCCCGGACTTCACCCTCCCCGATCAGAACGGCACCCCCGTGAGCCTCAGCGGTTTCAAAGGCCAACGGGTGGTGATCTACTTCTATCCCAAGGACGACACCCCGGGCTGCACCAAGGAAGCCTGCAACTTCCGCGACCAGTGGAGCCGTTTCCAGCAGCACGGCATCGTGGTGCTGGGCATCAGCAAAGACGGCGCCAGCAGCCACGGCAAGTTCATCGCCAAATACAACCTGCCCTTCACCCTGCTCACCGACGCCGAGCCCTGCCCGGTGGCCGAGAGCTACGGCAGCTATGGCCTCAAGAAATTCATGGGCCGCGAATACATGGGGATGATGCGCCACACCTTTGTGGTGGATGGCGAGGGCCGCATCGAGCGGGCCTACCTGAAGGTGAAGGCCGAAACCATGGCCGACGACATCCTCAGCGACCTGGCCCTCAACTGAGCCGGCCTCAGCTGAGCAGGCCCACCGCCGGCAGGGCCGCCAGGGCCTGAAGGGCCAAATCTGGGGCCCACTGCGGCGCCAGGCCTTCCGCCTCCAGCAAGGGCGCCAGGGCCTCCCCATCCCCACCGGTGAGCCACAGCCGCCGCCGGGGATCCGGGTCCAGCCGTGACAACTCCCGCCAACCCAGGGCAATGGCGGCGGCCGTGGCCCGCCAACAGCCCTGTTGCAGGGCCGTCTCGGTGTCCAGCGGCCAGGGGTCGGCGGCGGCCCAATCCATCGGCGCCGCTGGGGCCTGGGGAGCCGGCAACAGGGCGGTGGCCTGGGCCAGGCTGCGGCGCTGCAGGGCGGCACCGGCACTGATGCGGCCACCGCGGAAGCGCCCATCGCCATCCACCCAGGTGAGGCTCAGGGCCGTGCCCGCATCCGCCACCAGGGCTGCGGCCCCCTCGGCGTGCCACGCCCCCCAGCCCACCAGGGCACGGTCAATCCCCAGCCAGGGGGGCAGGTCGGCCAGGGGCACCTGCCCCAGGCCGATGGCGCACTGGGGGGGCGGCGCACAGCCGGCGGGCAGGGGCCCCACGGCGGCCCAGGCCCGCAGCTGATCCCAGGCTGGGGGCTGCCCCGGGGTGGGCGGCGGGCCATGCCAGCAGCGCCAACCCTCCGCTGCCGCCTCCGCCCAGTGCCAGCGGCTGTTGCCCACCAGCAACAGCTGCGCCATGTCAGATGCCCTCGCCGGCCATCCCCGGCAGGTGAATGCCGCACTCCTGCTTGAGCCCGCCGAAACGGGTGGCGCGGCCGCTGACGCCGCCGTCGTCGGGGGCGCTGGAGTGCCAGTCGCCCACCGTGGAGTAGCCCTGCTCAAACAGCGGGTGTTGGGGCAGGTTGTGCTCCTGCATGTAGTAGTACACCTCGCGGTTGCCCCAATCCAGCAGGGGGCGCAGGGCCCAGCGGCCCCGCACCTGCTGCAGGGGCTGCATCGTTTTGCGGTGGTCGGTCTGCTTGCCGCGCACGCCGCTGGCCCAGCAGCTCACCTGCAGCTGCTCGAGGGCCTGATCCAGAGGCTCCACCTTGCGGATGCGGTGGTAGGTCTCCAGGTCATCCACCTGGCCCGTCTCCCACAACTTGCCGTGCAGGGCCTCCATGCGGGCGGGGCTCATGGTGGCCTGGGCCACGTGCAACTGCAGCCCCAGCTGGCGGGTCAGGCTGTCGGCGTATTGGTAGGTCTCGGCCGGCAGATAGCCGGTGTCCACCCAGATCACCCGCACCGGGGCCTCCAGCTGGCTCACCAGGTGCAGCGACACCGCCGCCTGGATGCCGAAGCTGGTGGTGAGGGCAAAGCCGTCACCGAACTGCCGCTGGCCCCAGCGCAGGCGTCCCAGCGCATCGAGCTGCTCCAGCTCGGCACAGGCCTGGTGGGTGTCGATGGCGGCGGCCGTGGGGGTCATGGCCCCATCTTCCAATGCAGCCCCCACCCCCCTGGCCGGCGGCTGACCCTGGTTAGGGTTCGCGCAACACCCACCCCAGCGCCGAACCGTGCCGCCAGCCCAGGCCGAGCAAGCACCCGTGGTGGTGGTGGGGGGCGGCTTCGGCGGCCTCAGCGCGGCGTTGCAACTGGCCCGAGGGCCGGAGGCGCCGCCGGTGCTGCTGATCGAGCCGCAGGGGCACTTTCTGTTTCTGCCCCTGCTCTACGAGTGCCTCAGTGGCGAGCTGCAGCGCTGGGAGATCGCACCGCGCTACAGCACCCTGCTGGCGGGCAGCGGCGTGGCCTGGCTGCGGCAACGGGTGCAGGGGATCAACACCAGCAGCTCCACGGTGAGCACCGAGGACGGCCGCCAGCTCCGCTACAGCCAGCTGGTGGTGGCCACCGGTGGACGCAGCCTCAGCTTCGGCATTCCGGGGGTGGCGGAGCACAGCCTTGGCTTCCGCAGCCTGGCGGATGTGGATCGCCTGCAGGGCCTGATCGAGCGGCTGCGGCTGCGCAGCAAACCGCTGCAGCGGCTGGTGATCGTCGGGGCCGGCGCCAGCGGTGTGGAGCTGGCCTGCAAACTGGCCGACCTGCTCGAGGGCGCCGCGGTGATCGAGCTGATCGAGCAGGGGCCCGACCTGCTGGCGGGCTCCAAGGCCTTCAACCGTGACCAGGCCCGCGCAGCCCTGCTGCGGCGCGATGTGCGGCTGCGCTGCGGCACCCGCGTGCTGGCCCTTGAGGCCAACGCCATCACGCTGGAGCCGGCGGCCTCGCCCGGGGGCTGCGAACAACTGGGCTGCGAAGCGGTGATCTGGACCGGCGGCGTCGGCGGCAGCGTGCCGCAGCTCACACCGCACTTGCCCCTGGATCCACGGGGCCGGTTGCGGGTGAGCCCCGAGCTGCAGGTGATCGGCGCCCCCGGCCTGTTTGCCATCGGCGACGCCGCCCGCTCAGCGATGGCCAGCGCCGAACCCGGCGGTGACCCGGATGGGGGCAACCTCAACCCGGCCACAGCCCAGGTGGCCTACCAGCAGGCCCAGCAGGTGGCGAGCAACCTGCGGCGGCTGCGGCGGGGGGAGCCGCTGGAGCCCTTCGTGTGGAACGACCTGGGGGAAATGCTGGGGCTGGGGGTGGGGCAAGCCACCCTCACCGGCATGGGCATGACCCTGGCGGGCCCGGCGGCCTACCAGCTGCGGCGCCTGGCCTACCTGGCGCGGCTGCCCGGCCTGCAGCACCAGCTCAAGGTGGCGGGCGGCTGGCTGGCGGCCTGGCTCTAGGCCCGGCCCGGGCGACTCGCTTGAATCAAGCTGGACCGCAGCGCCATGACCGACACCACCGCACCCCAGGCCCTGTTGCTGGATGCCATGGGCACCCTGATCGGCCTGCGCCAGTCCGTGGGCAGCAGCTACGCCGCCCTGGCGGCCGAGCACGGCATCACGGTGGAGGCCAGCGCCATCGATGCCGTGTTTCCGCGGTTGTTTCGCGCGGCCCCGCCGCTGGCGTTCCCGGGGCTGGAGGGGGAGCCGCTGCGCGAGGCCGAGCTGGGCTGGTGGACCAACCTGATCGCCGCCTGCCTGGAGGCCTGCGGCCACGGCGAACCACTGCCGCCCGAGCTGGGGCCTGCCCTGTTTGCCCATTTCGCCGGCCCGGAGCCGTGGCGGGTGTACGACGACGTGGCGGAGCACCTGCAGCGCTGGCGGCAGCGCGGGCTGCGGCTGGCGGTGGTGAGCAACTTCGACCAACGCCTGCTGCCGCTGCTGGAGGGCCTGGGGCTGGCGCCCTGGTTTGAGGCGGTGGTGGTGTCCTCCCAAGTGGGGGCCGCCAAACCCGACCCCCTGCCCTTTCAACGGGCCCTGGAGGCGCTGCAGCTGCCCCCCGAGGCGGCGTGGCACATCGGCGACAGCCCCGAAGATGAGGCCGGCGCCCACGCGGCGGGCGTGCGCTGCCTGTTGATTCGGCGCCCCAACGGCGGGCACCCCTTGAGGCAATCGGTGCTGCTGGGCCGCACCGCCGGCCTGCGGCCCGCCCAGTTGCGCCGCCTGGAGCGGCTCAGCCACCGCCGCCACCCGGAGCAGGGGGGTGCCGATCTGCTGGCCCTGCAACGGCTGGCGGCCGAAAGCCAGGAGCTGGAGCTGCCCTTGAGCCTGGTGGTGGACGGCCGCGGCCTCTGCCGGCTGCTGTGGGTGGGGCCGCTGGAGCAGTCGGGCCGGCTGCTGGAGCGGCTGCCGGGGGGGCCGCGGCGCCAGGGCAGCGACCTGCGGCTGATCACCTGCGTGGGGGGCCGCCGCCAATTGGAACCGGCGGGCAGCGAAGCGGTGGTGGGGCTGGATCTGGAGCCCCAGCAGTGGTTGCGGTATGGCCGTGAACCGGCGGCGGGCGGGCAGTGGCCGGCGGCCCTGTTTGTGCCCAGCGGCGGCGCCTCCGGCCCCTGGCAGCTGTGGCAACCGGGGGATCTGGCCGACCTGTGCAGCCAGGCCGACGCGCCCCCAACGGCGGCGGCGAACCGGGCCGGCGGCCCACCCCGCCAGGCCAGCGGCGCGGAGCGGGTGCTGCTGCTGGCCCTCAGCCCAGCGGATCCAGAGGAGGCGCGGCGGCAGATCGCCGAGCTGGAGGGGCTGGTGCGCAGCGCCGGCGGCCAACCGGTGGGGCTGGTGCTGCAACGCCACTCCGCCGCCACCGCCCAAGCCCTGTGGGGGGAGGGAAAGCTGCGGGAGGCGGCCCTGGAGGCGAGGCGGGTGCAGGCCTCCCTGGTGGTGACCGACCGGGAACTCACCCCCGCCCAGGCCCGCAACCTCGAGCGGGTGCTGGATCTGCCGGTGAGCGACCGCAGCGAGCTGATCCTCGACATCTTTGCCCAGCGGGCCGCCAGCGGCGCCGGCCGGCTGCAGGTGGAGCTGGCCCAACTGCGCTACCGCCTGCCGCGGCTGGTGGGCCGGGGCCTGAGCCTGTCGCGCCAGGGGGGCGGCATCGGCACCCGCGGCCCCGGCGAAACCCAGCTGGAGAAAGACCGCCGCGCCATCGCGCGCCGCATCGACAAACTGCAGCGCGATGTGCGGAAACTCGGCGAGCACCGGGCCCGGCTGCGGGGCGGCCGCAGCGGGCAACGGCGCTTTGCCCTGGTGGGCTACACCAACGCCGGCAAGAGCTCGCTGCTGAATGCGCTCTGCAAACCCGAGGCGGGCCGCGGTGTGCTGGCGGCCAATCAGCTGTTCGCCACCCTGGATCCCACCACGCGTCGCCTGCTGCGCCCCCGCCCAAACGGCGGCCCGCCGGAGGCGCTGCTGCTCACCGACACGGTGGGGTTCATCCGCGATCTGCCGCCGCCGCTGGTGGAGGCCTTCCGCTCCACCCTCGAAGAAACCCTGGAGGCGGAGCGGCTGCTGCTGGTGGTGGACCTGTCCGATCCGGGCTGGCGCGAACAGCTGCGCACCGTGCACGCCATCCTCGATGGGCTCGAGAGCGCCGCCCCGCGGCACCTGATCGGCAACCAGATCGACCGCTGCCCCGCCGAGGCCCTGGAGCGGGCCCGCGCCCAGGATCCCGAGGCCCTGTTCGTGTCGGCCACCGCCGGCCTGGGGCTCGAGCACCTGCGCCAGTGGTTGTTCCAACAGCACAACAGCAACGCCGAACGCGTCAGTTGACGTCAGTCGAGCGGCTGGCTATGTCAACATCTGGCCTCCTTCCTTCCCCGCGCCATGGCGCTGCAACTGGGCGACACCGTGCCCGACTTCACCCAGAACTCCCAGCTGGGTCCGATCAACCTCTACGACTTCGCCGGCGACAGCTGGGTGGTGCTGTTCTCCCACCCCGCCGACTACACCCCGGTGTGCACCACCGAGCTGGGTGAGGTGTCGCGCCTGCGCTCCGAATGGGAGAAGCGCAACGTGAAAACCATCGCCCTGAGCGTCGACTCCGCCGAGAGCCACGGCGGCTGGATCTGCGACATCAACGAGACGCAGAACACCACGGTTGACTACCCGATCCTCGCCGATGAGGACAAGAAGGTGAGCGACCTCTACGGGATGATCCACCCCAATTCGCTCAACAACCTCACGGTGCGCTCGGTGTTCATCATCGACCCCAACAAAAAGCTGCGCCTGCAGATCACCTACCCCGCCAGCACCGGCCGCAACTTCCAGGAGATCCTGCGGGTGATCGACTCCCTGCAGCTCACCGACCACCACCAGGTGGCCACCCCCGTGAACTGGAAGGACGGCGACGACTGCGTGGTGGTGCCCTCGATCCCCACCGACGAGGCCCGCAACAAGTTCCCCAAGGGCGTCACCGAGATCAAGCCCTACCTGCGCATGACCCCCCAGCCCAACACGTGAGCTGAGGCGGCACACGCCCCTGGCCCCCGGGAGAATGTCCCGGGGGCTTTTTTGATGGCCATGCGGGTGTTGGGTCTGATGAGCGGCACCAGCGCCGACGGCGTGGATGCGGTGCTGGCCGCGTTTGAAGGCCCCCCCAGGCGGCCCCGCTGGCGGCTGCTCAACCGCGCCAGCCACCCTTACCCCGCCGATCTGCAGCGGCAGATCACCGCCATCGGGCAAGGCGCCCCCTGCAGCGCCTCTGAACTGCTGGAGCTGGGGGAAGCGATCACCGAACAGCAGGCCGCCGCCGCCCGCGCCTGCGACCCCGCCGGTCAGGCGGCCCTGGTGGGCTGCCATGGCCAGACCCTCTGGCACCGCCCCGCCAGCGGCGAGCGCCCGGGCAACAGCTGGCAACTGCTGCAGGGGCCCCGGCTGGCGCAGCGGCTGGGGCGGCCCGTGGTGTTCGACTTCCGCGCCGCCGACCTGGCCCTGGGGGGCCAGGGGGCACCGCTGGTGCCGGCGGCGGATGCGGCGCTGCTGCCCGCCATTGGCGGCTGGCGCGCCCTGCTCAACCTGGGGGGCATCGCCAACCTCACCCTGCTGCCCCCGGCCAGCGGGCCCGACCGGCAGCGGCCGGTGCTGGGGTGGGACTGCGGCCCCGCCAACACCCTGCTCGATTTGGCGGTGCAACGGTTCAGCGACGGCCGCCTGCGCTTCGATGCCGACGGCGCCTGGGCCGGTGAGGGCCGCATCAACGAAACGCGTCTTCAGCAGTGGCTGCAGGAGCCCTACCTGCGGCAGCCGCCACCCAAATCCACCGGGCGGGAGCTGTTCGGCGCGGCGGATCTGGAGCGGCGGCTGGCGGAGCTGGGGGCTGATGCCCTGGGGGCCGGTGCCCCGCTGCAGCCGGCGGATGCCCTGGCCAGCCTCACCGCCTTCAGCGCCGCGGTGGTGGCCCAGGATTTGGCCGCCAACCCCGCCCCCCTGGAACTGCTGGTGGCCGGCGGCGGGACCCGCAACCGGCTGCTGATGGCCGAGCTGCGGCGCCGCTGCCGCGGCCTGCAGGTGCGGCCCCTGGCGGAGCTGGGCATCGGCGACAGCGACCGCGAGGCCCTGGCCTTTGCCCTGTTGGCCTGGTGGCATGCCCTGGGGGTGCCGGGGTCGCTGCCGGCGGTCACCGGCGCACGCCAGGCCGCAGTGCTGGGGGTCTGCGCCAGGCCCGCGGGGACGGGCCGCTGAGGTCAACTTCCACCAACAAGCGCAGCCAAGGGGCGGGGCGCTCCATAGGGTGAGGGCATTGGCCCCGCAAACCGATGAGCGCCGGCAATGCACCCGCTCTCTACGAGCGCATCCGCAGCGACAGCTCCCTCACCCAGGAGTTGTTCCGCCAGGCGCTGCAGGACCCCTCAGGCACCCTCAGCCGCATCTGCGACCTGGGCAGCAGCTGGGGCCTGCCGGTGAGCCGCGAGGAGGTCAAGGCCCACCTGGCCAGCGTCGACGATGCCGACACCAAGCAGTGGCTGCTGAAGGCCCGAGGGGGCCTCTAGGGGCACCGGCAGGGCCGTGCGGCGGGGCCGCCGGTCCTGGCCCATCCAGCTGAAGAACAGCCAGTAGCTCACGATCGCCAAACCGGCCGCCACCACCAACGCCGCCACCTGTTCCAGTCGCTTCACCATGGCGCGCGGCCGCTGCGGGCTGGGCCCAGTCTGCCGGCTGAACGGGCGGGGGGAGATGATGCAGCTCTGACGGGCGCCAGCGCCCACCCCGGCGCCCCCGCCTCCGCTCGCCTGTGCTCCGCCTCGAAAGCGTTTCCAAGATCTATCCCACCGGCGAGGTGCTGCGGGATGTCACCTGGGAGGTGAAGGCGGGCGACCGCATCGGCCTGGTGGGGGTGAACGGCGCCGGCAAATCCACCCAGATGCGGATCATCGCCGGGCTGGAGGAACCCAGCTCCGGCCAGGTGGTGAAGCAGGGCAACCCCCGCATCGTGTACCTGCAGCAGGAGTTCGATGTCGACCTGCAGCGCACGGTGCGCGAAGAGCTGTTCCAGGCCTTCGGCGAGGCGGCCTCGGTGCTCAACCGCCAGCGCCAGGTGGAGGAGGCGATGGGCTCCGAGCGCGCCGCCAGCGACGCCGACCACCTCGACGCGCTGATCCACGAACTGGGGCAACTGCAGAGCCGTTTTGAAAGCCTGCACGGCTATGAGCTCGACGCCCGCATCGACAAGCTCCTGCCCACCATCGGCTTCAGCCCCGAGGGGGCCGAGCAGCTGGTGGGCGACTACTCCGGCGGCTGGCAGATGCGCATCGCCCTGGGCAAGGTGCTGCTGCAGGAGCCCGATCTGCTGCTGCTCGACGAACCCACCAACCACCTGGATGTGGAGACCATCCAATGGCTGGAGGACTACCTGATCGGCCAGACCTGCCCGCTGGTGGTGATCAGCCACGACCGGGCCTTCCTGGATCGGGTCTGCAACCAGATCGTGGAGACCGAGCGCGGCATCTCCCGCAGCTACCTGGGCAACTACAGCCAGCACCTGGAGCAGAAGGCCCTGGAGCGCGAGGCCAGCCAGGCGGCCTTCGACCGGCAGCAGAAGGAACTGGCCAGCCAGCAGGCCTACATCGACCGCTTCCGCGCCAGCGCCACCCGCTCCACCCAGGCCAAGAGCCGCGAAAAGCTGCTCGACAAAGTCGAACGGATTGAGGCGCCGGTGGAAAGCCTCAGCGGCCCCCGCTTCCAGTTCCCACCCGCGCCCCGCAGCGGCCGCCAGATCGCCCTGATCGAAGAGCTCAGCCACAGCTACGGCGATCAGATCCTCTTCCTGGGGGCCAACCTGGAGGTGGAGCGGGGCGATCGCATCGCCTTCGTGGGCCCCAACGGCGCTGGCAAATCCACCCTGTTGCGGCTGGTGATGGGCATCGAACACCCCGATGAGGGGAGGGCGGTGCTCGGCGAGCACAACGTGATCGCCGCCTACTTCGAGCAGAACCAGGCCGAAGCGCTCGACCTCTCCAAAACCGTGATCGACACGTTGTTTGAAGCGGTGCCGGACTGGACCCAAACCCAGGTGCGCTCGCTGCTGGGCAGTTTCTGCTTCAGCAACGACGCCGTGTTCAAGGAGGTGGGCAAGCTCAGCGGCGGCGAGAAGGCGCGCCTGGCCCTGGCGCTGATGCTGCTGATGCCCTGCAACCTGCTGGTGCTGGATGAGCCCACCAACCACCTGGACATCCCCGCCAAGCAGATGCTCGAAGACGCCCTCATGGAGTACGAGGGGGCAGCGCTGGTGGTAAGCCACGACCGCTACTTCGTGTCGCGGGTGGCCAACAAGATCGTGGAACTGCGCAACGGCGAACTGGTGCTCTACCGCGGCGATTACGCCTACTACCGCGAGAAAAAGGCCGAGGAAGCCGCCGCCGCCGACGCGGCCGTGGAGGCCGCCGCCCAGGAGGCCAAGCGCAAGGCCAACCGCGAGAAACAACAGGGCAAGCAGGCCGCCAAGGCGGCCGCTCGCAAAGCCTCTGCGGCCTGAGCGTCCACAAACAACTTCACACTTCCCTAGGCAAGACGACTCATTGTTCTTGGCCTGGACGCACACTGTTCATAGGCTGAAGGGGATCCCCGCCAGGCAGCCATGGGCCACTCCGCCCCGCACACCAACCGGCAGTCCGAGGCCGAACGGATCATCCACCCCAGCTCCGGCCACCAGGGTTCGGATCCGGTGAACAGCTACTTCGAATGCATCACCTCCTGCTCCGTCGATGACGGCGAGTGCGTGACCCGCTGCGTCGAGGTGCTGCGCGACGGCGACTAACCCCCGCGCCGCACCAAGCTGGAGAGCTCCACCGGCGTGACCTGCAGCTGCAGCACTTGGCCGGAGCGCCGCAGGCGCAGGTCCATCGGCCGGCCCACGCCGTTGCGTTCCACCAACTGGGTGAGCTGGGCGGGGTCACGCACCGGCTGATCCCCCACGGCGGTGATCACGTCGCCGGGCTGAACCCCCGCCCGCGCCGCCGGCCCACCGGGCATCACGCTGCGCACCCGGGCACCGGCCACCATGGCGCCGCTGGCGTCCCGCTCCGGCTCCAGGGCCACCCCCACCATGGCGTGGCTGACGCTGCCCGTGCTCACCAGCTGCTGGGCGATGCTGCGGGCCCGGTTGATCGGGATGGCAAACCCCAGGCCTGCGCCGGGGCCTGAGCGCACCAGGGTGTTGATGCCCACCACGGCCCCCTCGGCATCCAGCAGGGGGCCCCCGGAATTGCCGGGGTTGATGGCGGCGTCGGTCTGGATCAGCTCCAAGCGCTTGTCGGTGATGCCGAGCTTGGCGGCGTTGCGGTTGAGGCTGCTGATGATGCCGAGGGTCACCGTTTGATCCAGGCCGAAGGGGTTGCCCACGGCGATCACCCATTCCCCCACCTGCAGGCTGTCGGAATTGCCCAGGGGTGCCACGGGCCAGGGGCCAGCCCCCACCAGCCGCACCACCGCCAGGTCGGTGACCGGATCGGCCCCCACCACCTTGCCCTCCACGCGGCGGCCATCGCTGAGCCCCACGGTCACCCGGGTGCTGTCCTCCACCACGTGGGCGTTGGTGAGCAGCAGCCCGGAGGGGTCATAGAGCACGCCACTGCCCTGGCCCCGTTCGGTGCGTTGGGAGGGGGGCAGGGGGGTGAGCGCGCCGGGCGGCAAACCAAAAAACTGCCGCAGCAGCGGATCCATGAACGGGAAGCCCTCGGCAGCGGCGCCCCGCTGCACCAGCACCGTGCGCTCGGTGTCGATGGTGACCACCGCCGGCCCGCTGATGCGCACCGCCTCCGCCACAAACGAGCGCCGCGCCGCAGGGGGCCGTGGGGAGGAGATCGGGGGAGCCGCCTGGCCCCAGGCGGCTGGGGAGGACAGCAGCGGCAGGCCCCCGAGGGCCAGGGCGGCGCCCAGCAGCAGGGGCATCGGGCGCGAACCGGCGACGGCCATGCAGCCGAACGGCAACTGCAATGACCGTAGGCAAGGTCTGCGGGCGGGCAACGGCTGCGACCAGGGGGATTCCCCCACCCGCCAGGGGGGCGGGATTGGGGCGATGATGGTGGGTGATCTGCGGCCGGGACAGCCCCAGCCGCCCCCGTGCCATGACCAGCTCCGACCTGTTCGCCAAGCTGCTGCCGCTGGTCTACGGCGCCTGCTTCCTGGCGCTGCTGTGGCAGGCCTTCCAGATCATGGGCCGCGGCTTCAGTGCCGTGCCCCGCCCCGGGGACAGCGCCCGCATGCCCAGCGGTGATCGCACCGGCCGCCTCACCATCCATCCCGAGCTGCTGGATGCCGATGGCCAGATCACCAACGACGACCTGCTGACGGTGCGCTTCAGCGGCGACAACGAGCAGCCCGCCTTGCCGAACGACCCCAATTGAGCCCGCTGGGGCCCATCAGCTGGTACAACCGTTGGGTGCTTGATGACATCGGCGGAGGCTGAGTGGAGCAAAGAACCCGGATCGTGGCGGCGGTGCTCAAGGCCATCAAGCTGCCCCCCCGCTTCCAGCTGAAGCTGGTGAAGGAGGATCCCGTTCGCCTGGAGCTGATCCTCACCCCGGCCTACGGCAAAGAACCGATCCTGGTGGGCCTGGTGGAATCGCAGGATCTGGTGGCCCGCCGCGACCGTGAGGGCCGCATCCCGCGCGACCTGCAGGGCACCTGGGACTGGACCGTGCGCCACGGCACGGTGAGCACCGGCGGCTGGAACCCCTACCTCAAGGAGGCCCTGCAAACCATGTTCGAAACCGGCCTGCCGGCCATCGTGTACGAGGAACACACGGGCGAGGTGTACCACCCGGTGGACGGCGCCCGCCACGTGCGCTGACCCGAGCGTGGCGGCC
>RHBP01000041.1 GCA_010030955.1 Synechococcaceae bacterium WBB_10_009
ATCGAGCACCGTGTGGAAGGGCTCAAACCAGTGCAGCTGGCTGCAGGCCTACCGCGATCTGGTGGCCCGCGCCGATGCCGACCCCGATGCCTTCTGGGGCGAGCAGGCCCGCAGCCAGCTGCACTGGTTTGAGCCCTTCCACACGGTGCTCGATTGGAGCAACCCACCCTTCGCCCGTTGGTTTGAGGGGGGCACCACCAACCTCAGCTTCAACTGCCTCGACCGCCACCTCAACGGTCCCCGCGCCGACAAGACGGCGCTGATCTGGGAGGGGGAGCCCGGCGACGAGCGCCGCTTCACCTACCGCCAGCTGCACGCTGAGGTGTGCAAGGCCGCCAACGCCCTCAAGGCCCTCGGCATCGGCAAGGGCGACCTGGTGGCGCTCTACATGCCGATGGTGCCGGAGGCGGCCATCGCCATGCTGGCCTGCGCCCGCATCGGCGCCCCCCACTCGGTGGTGTTCGGCGGCTTCTCCGCCGATGCCCTGCGCGATCGCCTGATCGATGGCGAAGCCAAGGCGGTGATCACCGCCGACGGCGGCTTCCGCAAGGACAAGCCCGTGCCGCTCAAGCCGGCGGTGGATGAGGCCTTGGCCGCCAACGGCGGGGCCCCCAGCGTGGAGCATGTGCTGGTGGTGCGCCGCCTAGCGGGCGCCGGTGGCGACTGCGCCATGGCCCCCGGCCGCGACCACTGGTGGCATGAGCTGGTGGATGGCCAGAGCGCCGACTGCCCGGCGGAGCCCATGGCCAGCGAAGACCGGCTGTTTGTGCTCTACACCTCCGGCTCCACCGGCAAACCCAAGGGGGTGGTGCACACCACCGCCGGGTACAACCTCTGGGCCCACCTCACCTTCCAGTGGATCTTCGACATCCGTGAGGACGACATCCACTGGTGCACCGCCGATGTGGGCTGGATCACCGGCCACAGCTACATCGTCTACGGGCCGCTGTCGAACGGGGCCACAACAGTGATGTACGAGGGGGCGCCGCGGCCGGGCAAGCCCGGGGCGTTCTGGGAGCTGATCCAGAAGCTGCGTTGCACGATCTTCTACACCGCCCCCACGGCCATCCGCGCCTTCATGAAGAGCGGCCGTGAGGTGCCCGACCAATACGACATGGGCTCCCTGCGCATCCTCGGCACCGTGGGCGAGCCGATCAACCCCGAGGCTTGGATGTGGTACCGCGACGTGATCGGAGGCAACCGCTGCCCGATCGTCGACACCTGGTGGCAGACGGAAACCGGCGGCGTGATGATCAGCCCCCTGCCGGGGGCCACCCCCACCAAGCCCGGCTCCGCCACCCTGCCCTTGCCGGGCATCCAGGCCGACATCGTGGACCACGACGGCCACTCGCAGCCCGCCGACCAGGGCGGCTACCTGGCGATCCGCCGCCCCTGGCCCGGGATGATGCGCACGGTGCATGGCGATCCGGAGCGCTTCCGCAAGAGCTACTGGGAGGAGATCCGCCCCGCCGATGGCTCCCACCTCTACTTCGCTGGCGACGGCGCCCGCCGCGATGCCGACGGCTACTTCTGGGTGATGGGCCGCGTCGACGACGTGATCAACGTGAGCGGCCACCGGCTGGGCACCATGGAGATCGAGAGTGCCCTGGTGAGCCACCCCGCCGTGGCGGAGGCCGCCGTGGTGGGTCGCCCCGATGATCTCAAGGGCGAGGGCATCGTGGCCTTCGTCACCCTCGAAGCCGGCCGCCTTGGCGATGACGCCCTGGTGGCCGACCTGCGGGGCCACGTGGCCAAGGAGATCGGCCCCATCGCCCGGCCCGATCTGATCAAATTCACCGACGCCCTGCCCAAGACCCGCAGCGGCAAGATCATGCGCCGCATCCTGCGCGCCCTGGCCGCCGGCCAGGAGGTGAGCGGCGACACCTCAACCCTGGAGGACCGCTCCGTGCTCGATGCCCTGCGGGTCTGAGCGCCACCAGCCGCTGATCAGCTGCGCCAGGCGATCGATCTGGCGCTGGCGGGCGGGGTCATCCGCCCAGCGGCCCAGCAGGTTCTGGCGCAGCCCCGCACTGGCGGGGGTGAGGTGATCGCCCGGCACTGTCACCAGGCTGGAGCCATCGCCGGGCCGTTGGCGCAGTTGATCCAGCAGCCGCTGGCTCTGGTCGATGCCATCGCGGTTGAAGCGCACCAGCAGGTTGCGGGGTTGGCGGTAGTCGCGCCCCACCAGCCGCAGGGTTTCCTCCGGTGAGGGGCTGAATTCACTGCTGATCCCCAGCCGCGGCCCCAGGTCCGCCAGCAGGGGCACGCTGCGTTCGGCGGAGAAGTTGTTAAAGCTCAGGGCCGCCAGGCCGCTGCAGCCGCGGCCGTTGTCCGGGGCCAGCAGGTGCAGCTTGCAGCCAAGGCTGTGGCCGAGGCGCAGCAGCGGCAGGGTGGTGCGCTCGGCGCGAAAGGCGCGCCAGGCCCCGTTGGCCTGGTCCTGGTGGTCGAAGCCGGGCACGTAGCTCCAGGCCAGCACCTCCAGCCCCTGGCGGGCCAGGGCCTCCAGCAGCCGCCGGTAGCTGAGCTGGGGGGTGGCGGCCAGGTAGCTGCCGCCGATGAACTCCACCCGGCCCTTGGCATCCGAAGGCTGCAGGGTCCAGAGGCTGCCCCGCTGCCGCCAGTTCATGCCGTCTGCAGCCGCCGCAGGGCCTCCAGGGCTTCACGCCGGTGGGCGGGGCCATCCAGCAGGTTGTTGAAGACGTGGCGGATCACGCCGTCGGCGTCGATCACGTAGGTGACGCGCCCTGGCAGCAGCCCCAGCACCGCCGGCACCCCGAAGGCGCGCCGCAGCTGGTTGCCCCGGTCCACCAGCAGGGGGTAGGGCAGGTTGTGGCGGCTGGCGAAACGCTGGTGGCTGCCGGCGTCATCGCCGCTCACCCCCCACACCTCGGCCCCCAGGGCCTGCAGATCGGCGTAGCTGTCACGGAAGGCGCAGGCCTCCATGGTGCAGCCGGGGGTGTCGTCCTTGGGGTAGAAGAACAGCACCAGGGCCTTGCCCGCCAGCTGGTCGCTGCGGCGCTCGACGCCGTTTTGATCGGTGAGGGCGATCTGCGGGGCGCGGTCGCCGCTGCTCAGGGGTTGGGCCAAGGGAGGCAGCTGGGGTTGGCCCAAACCCTAGGCAGCATCGGCCATCGCTGAGATCATG
This sequence comes from Synechococcaceae bacterium WBB_10_009, assembly GCA_010030955.1. Classification (GTDB taxonomy): domain Bacteria; phylum Cyanobacteriota; class Cyanobacteriia; order PCC-6307; family Cyanobiaceae; genus Vulcanococcus. The sequence continues at coordinate 3,146 of RHBP01000041.1, forward strand.
GCGGCAGTGCCGATGTGCCCGATGCCCCAGCCGCTGGATCCCGCTGCCCCCGGCTGGGAGCAGGCCGACCTGCTGAGCCTGGCGGCGTCGCCAGCGGCCGTGAGTCTTGTGACCACCGCCCCCAGCGCCCCCGCCGGCCCCCAGCGGCTGCTGATCCTCGACACCGAAACCACGGGCCTCGACCCTGCACACCACCACTGCATCGAGGTGGGGGCCGTGTTGTTCGATCTGCCCCATCGGGCGGTGCTCTCCCAGGTGTCGTTTCTGTTGCCCTGCGCCCGCAACGACGCCGAGGCGATCAACGGCATCGCCGCCGATGTGAGCCGCCTGCCCCAGCCCTGGAGTGCCGGTTTGGCCTGCTTTGAGGCGTTGCTGGAGAGCGCCGATGTGGTGGTGGCCCACAACGCCGCCTTCGACCGCCAGTGGTTCGGCCATGGCCCCCTGCCGCCGGTCGACAAACCCTGGCTCTGCAGCATGGAGGACCTGCGCTGGCCAGCGGATCGGCAGCTGCGGCCCAACCCCTCGGTGCGCGACCTGGCCCTGGCCTATGGGGTGCCGGTGTGGGCGGCCCACCGCGCCCTCACCGATTGCATCTACCTCGCCCAGGTGTTCGAGCGATGTGCGGAGCTCGAGCAGCTGGTGGCGGAGGGGCTGGAGCCGCGCCGCCTGTACCGCGCCCGTGTGTCCTACGAGGAGCGCCACCGCGCCCGTGAGGCCGGCTTCCGCTGGAACGACCCGGTGAGCGGTGCCTGGACCCGCCGCCTCTCGCAGCGCGAGGTGGAGCGGCTTGACTTCCCCGTGCTGCCGCTGGAGGAACCCCAAGGGCCCCAGGAACGCCGCAGCGCCTGATTTGCTTCAGCAACGGGAAGCTGAACCGTGGCTTTGCGCCGTGCCCCCGCCTCCGCTTCAAGCTGAGGTCGATCCCCGCCGGTGGCGGCCATGGCATCAACAGCCCGGGGCCACCCAATCAGTCGTGTCCCCCCCCAGCACGGTGTGCAGCGCTGGCAGGACACCCGCACCTGGGCCCGGCTGATCCGGGAGGCGGAAGCCCTTTGGCATGTGGATGTGCGGGACCTGCGCCGCCTGGGGGCCCTGGAGCTCTCCCAACTGCTGGAGGAGGTGCCCCCCACCCTGCGGCCACGGGTCAACCGCTGGTTGCGCTGCTACCGCGTCACCACCCGTCTGCACTGAGGGCTGCAGCGGGGACGACCCGAGCCATAAAAAACGCCACCCGCAGGTGGCGCGCCGGTGAATCAATCGGAGCGGCGGGATTTGAACCCACGACCCCCACTACCCCAAAGTGGTGCGCTACCAAGCTGCGCTACGCCCCGGCAAATCGAAGTTACCACAGTGCCTTTGCCCCGCGGGCGCGGATTTTGCCCAGCAGCAGCCGGGTGAGTTGGTCGCGGTTCAGCCCCGCATAACCCCACAGCCGCAGCTGCCGCGCCAGCAGCCGCAGCTCCGCCAGCGGCATCGAGGCGAGCCGCAGTTCCGGCACCCGCCGCCAGGCGCGGGCGGTCATCGGCAGGTCGCTGCCCTCACGGCCCTCGCGCAGGCCGGCCAGGGCGCCGCCGGCCATCCACTCCGGCACCAGCACAAACAGCACCGCCAGCAGGCCATAGAGCTCCACCAGCCCCTTGGGCAGGGGGTGCAGCTGGCGTTGCGGCTTCAACGGCACGGGCGGAATGCACGGGGCAGGGGCCGGCCGCATTGTCCTGCAGCGGCGCTCAGATCAGCGCAGCGTTGGACGGTTTGCCCGGCAATGCCGGCTGGGCGGGACGCAGCGGCGCGCTGTCACGCCACTGCAACGGCGGCGGTGTGCTGGGGTTGAGCCGCACGAACCAGAACACCAGGGCAAACACCAGCCCCAGGGTGGCCAGCATGCCGATGATCACGGTGCGGTCGGGCAGGGGGTTCATGGGGATCGGCTCAGGCCGTGCTGATTTCAGGCTTGGTCGGTGCGAATGCAGCGCAGGGTGCTGCGCCCCTGCTCGAGGGTGAGGTTGTCGCCCCACAGCACCAGCAGCATTTCGCCGTTGCGATAGCGAAGCCCTGGCTCGGTGCTGGATTCCCGGAACATGGTGATGCCGGCGGGGCCACTGATTAGCGACGCCTGTGACGCGTTGCGCTCCACCACCAGGCCGCCGCGGTCGCCGCAGAGGAAGCGCTCGCGCACCTCGTAGTCCTCCCACCAGGGGCTGCTCATCGCCAGCAGGGGGGCCAGGGTGAGGCTGATCATGGCTGGATCGGACTGTTCTCCCCGCGCAGCACACAGTGCTCGATTGACCAGTCGTAATGGCTCCACACCGACGCGGGCAGGCGGTAGGCCGAGCCGGGGAAGGCATCCAGCAACACGCCGCTGGGGCGGGCGGAGCAGTAGGGGCGGCTGCCGGGTTTGGCCAGGTATTGCTGGTGGTAGGCCTCGGCGAAATAAAACGGCTTGCCGCTGGCGAGTTCCGTGGTGATGGCTCCCCGTCCCGCCGCCGTCAGCAGCGCCTGGTAGCGCTCGCGGGAGGCCTCGGCCTGGGCCAGCAGCGCCGGCTCGGACACATAGATCGCCGAGCGGTACTGGGTGCCGGTGTCGTTGCCCTGGGCCATGCCCTGGGTGGGGTCGTGGCATTCCCAGAACAGCTTCAGCAGATCGCTGAAATCAACGGCGTTCACATCCCACACCACCCGCACCACCTCCGTGTGGCCGGTGGCGCCGGAGCACACCTCGTCGTAGCTGGGGTTGGGGGTGAAGCCGCCGGCGTAGCCCACGGCGGTGGTGATCACCCCGGGCAGGCGCCAGAAGCCCTTCTCCGCCCCCCAAAAGCAGCCGCAACCGAACAACGCCTCCTGCTGGCTGGTGCTCAGCGGGGCCTTGAGGGCGGTGCCCAGCACCGCATGGCGCTCGGCGGTGGGGATCGGGGTGCTCCGCCCCGGCAAGGCGGCCTCGGGGCTCACCAGCCTGGTCTTGCTGCCTGCCATGGCCTGAAACAGTCCGAACACCCGGGTTGTGGTTGGTTGGGTTGGCGCGAGCCTAGGGGCTTCAGCCCTGCGGTGACCCGGGTTCCAGGGCGATGTGGTTGAGCAGGGTGGTGGTGAAGGCGAACAGCAGGAACGGCAGCGACAGCACCAGGATCAGCCCCACCCCCACCAGGGCAAACATCGGACGGCTGGCCCCCATCAGGGCCAGCCCCGCCGCCAGGCTGGCGAAGATCACCAGCATCCAGATCAGGATCTGCCCGTAGATGTCCCCGAAGGTGAGGGTGCAACGCAGGCGGTAGGGCACACCGGCGGTCATGGCAGCTGTGGCGCCGCAGCGGCGCAGGAGATGTCTCCAGCTAAGCCACGGCTGGCCGGGTTGTCTGCCCCGCGGCACAGGTTGTGACGGCCCGGAACACTCCGATCAGGCGGCGCGGCTCAGCTGTTGTTCCGCCTGCTCCCGCTCCCACAGCCGCCGGTAGGTGCCGTTCTGTTCCACCAGGCTGGTGTGGTGCCCCTCCTGCACCAGGCGGCCGCCGTCGAGCACCAGGATTCGGTCGCAGGCGGCGGCGGCCGAGAGCTGGTGGCTCACCATCAAGATCGTGCGCTGCCGCTGCTGGCGCACGGCCGCCAGGATCGCCGCCGCGGTGTTGTTGTCCACGCTGGCCAGGGCGTCATCGAGCACCAGCAAGGGCGCCTGCACCAGCAGGGCCCGCCCCAGGGCGGTGCGTTGGCGCTGGCCGCCGCTGAGGGTGATGCCCCGCTCCCCCACCAGGGTGCGGTAGCCATCGGGGAAGCCGCGGATGTCCGCCTCGAGCCGGGCCTGCACCGCCGCCCGCTCCACCGCGGCTTGATCCGCCTCCGGATCGCCGTAGCGGAGGTTGTCCGCCAGGGTGGCGGTGAACAGGAACCCCTCCTGGGGCACCAGGGCCACCTGCTGGCGCAGGGCGTTGAGGTCCACCTGGGTGATGTCGCAGCCGTTGAGCCAGAGCTGACCGGCGGGCACGTCGACCATGCGGCCGATGGCGCGCACCAGGGTGGTTTTGCCGCAGCCCACCGGCCCCACCACCGCCACCAACTCGCCCGGCTCCAGCCGGAAGCTCACCCCATCGAGGGCCAGCCGCTGGGCCTGGGGGTACTGCACCGTCAGCCCACGGGCCTCCAGGGCCGCCCCACGGCCCACCACCGGCCTGGCCAGGGGCATGGCCTGGCGGGGGGATTGGATCTCCGGTTCCCGGCGCAGCAGCTCCTCCACCCGCTCCAGGCTCACCTGGCCGGTCTGGAAGCTGTTGAGGGTGAACCCCAGCAGCGCCGTGGGGAACACCAGCCGCTCCACAAACAGGATCAGCGCCACAAGATCGCCGATCGACAGGCGGCCGCTGGCCAGCTGGCCGCTGCCCAGGGCCAGCAGCAGCAGCAGGCTCACCGAGCTGATGCCCTCCAGCAGCGGAAACAGGGTGCTGCGGGTGCGGGCCAGCTGCAGGGCGTCGTCGCGGTAGCGGCGGTTGCGGGCGGCGAAGGCCTGCCGCTCGGTGGTTTCCTGGCCGTAGATCTTGATGGCGCTGATGCCGGAGAGGTCCTCTTGGATCAGGTCGCTGAGCTCGGCCAGGGCCTCCTGCTGGCGCCGCTGTTGCTGCATCATGCGGCCGCCGAACAGCCGCACGATCACCAGCATCAGCGGGTAGAGCCCCACCGCCGCCAGGCTCAGCCAGGGGTCGATCGCCAGCATCGCCGGCAGCGTGAGGGCATAGGCCAGGGCCGTGTTGGTGAGGCTGAGCACGGCGAAGCCCAGCAGCCGCCGCACATTTTCCACATCGCTGGTGGCCCGGCTGATCACCTCGCCGCTGCCGGTGGTCTGCACCCAGCCCGGCTCCTGGCGGAGCATGTGGTCGAAGATGCGCTGCTTGAGCTCCGCCTCCACCTGGCGGCCCACGCCGAACACCAGCATCCGCGACCACAGCCGCACGGCGCCCATCACCGTGGCCAGGCTGATGATCAGCAGGGCTTGGCGCAGCACGTCGGCCACGCTGAAGCCATCCTGCAGGTCGTCGATCACGCCGCGCACCAGCAGCGGGATCGACACGCTCAGCAGGTTCACCACCACCAGCGCCGCCATGCCCAGCAGCACCGTGCGGCGATGGGGGCGCAGGTAGCGCCCGATCAGGCCGAAGCGGATCGCCGCCATGGAGCTCAGCAAGTGCTGCCAACCTAGGGAGCCGAACCCGACGGCCCATGGACGAGCAGCAGCCGCAGTCGCATCCGCTCTACGCATCCGACCGGGAGTTGGTGGACCAGTTGCTGGCCACCGACACCCCCGCGGAGGCCCAGCTGGTGGATCTGGGCCGCCTGCTGATGCGCTACTCCGGCTTCCCCGGCGCCCATGACCTGCAGGACGACCTGGCCAAAACCCTGCGGCTGTGGGGCCTCAGCCGTGAGCAGCTCAACAGCCGCTGCCGCGCCATCTGGGAGGCGGGCTACCGGCCGGGGCTGCGGGCCGAGGAGCAGGCGGTGGGATCCGGTTTCGACACCGCCGACCAGGACAGCCCCTGACCCCGCCCCAGCCCCAGCGCCCACACCCGTTGTCTGAACCCCTGACCCATGACTTCCGCAACCCCGTCCTGGTCGGCCCTGCTGGAGCAGCTGCTGCAGGGGCAATCGCTCACGGCCCCGCAGGCCACGGCGCTGATGCAGGCCTGGCTGGAGGAGCAGCTGCAGCCGGTGCAGACCGGCGCACTGCTGGCGGCCCTGCGGGCCAAGGGGGTGAACGGAGAGGAGCTGGCGGCCCTGGCTCAGGTGTTGCGCCTGGCCTGCCCCCTGCCCGGCGAACGGCCGGATTTGCCCTTGGTGGACACCTGCGGCACGGGCGGCGACGGGGCCAACACCTTCAACATCTCCACCGCGGTGGCCTTCGTGGCGGCCGCCTGTGGTGCCCACGTGGCCAAGCACGGCAACCGCAGCGCCAGCGGCAAGGTGGGCTCCGCCGATGTGCTGGAGGCGGCCGGCCTCAACCTCTCCGCCCCGGCCCAAACGGTGCTGGATGCCCTGCCGGCGGCCGGCGTCACCTTCTTGTTTGCCCCCGGCTGGCATCCGGCCTTGGTGGGCCTGGCTCCGCTGCGTCGCGCCCTCGGGGTGCGCACCGTGTTCAACCTGCTCGGGCCCCTGGTGAATCCGCTTCGGCCCGATTTCCAGGTGCTCGGCGTGGGTGCCCCGGAGCTGCTGGATCCCATGGCCGACGCCCTGGCGCGGCTCGGCGTGGAGCGGGCCGTGGTGGTGCATGGCCATGGCGGCCTGGATGAGGCCTCCCTCTCTGGCCCCAGTGCCCTGCGGCTGGTGCAGGCGGGGCGGGTCAGCGCCGACACGCTTGAGCCCAGCGGCCTGGGGCTGACCCCGGCGGCCATGGACACCCTGGCCGGCGGCGACGCTGACGCCAACCGCCGCATCCTCGAGGCGGTGCTCAAGGGCGAGGGCACCGACCCCCAACGGGATGTGGTGGCCCTCAACGCCGCCCTGGTGCTGTGGGCGGCGGGCCGTGCGGCCAGCGTGGCGGAGGCGGTGCCGCAGGCCCTGGAGGCCATGGCCAGCGGTGCCCCCTGGCGGCGGCTTGAGGCCCTGCGCACCGCCCTGGCTTGAACCCCTGCAGGGGATGATGGGGCCATGAGCGAACACGCCCCCCACCCCGCGCTGTTGGTGCTGGCCGATGGCCTGGTGCTGCGCGGTGAGGCCTTTGGCGCCCAGGGCACCGCGGTGGGAGAAGTGGTGTTCAACACCGGCATGACCGGCTACCAGGAGGTGATGACCGACCCCAGCTACGCCGGGCAGCTGGTGACGTTCACCTACCCCGAGCTGGGCAACACCGGCGTCAACGGCGCCGACCAGGAGGCCGATGTGCCCCACGTGCGCGGTGTGATCGCCCGCCAGCTGGCGCCGACCCACAGCAACTGGCGCGCCGAGCAGAGCCTCGAGGCTTGGCTGCAGCGGCACAACGTGGTGGGCATCAGCGGCCTCGACACCCGAGCCCTGGTGCGCCACCTGCGCGAGGGCGGGGCCATCAACGGCGCCATCAGCAGCGACGGCAGCTCCCCCCAGCAGCTGCTGGAGCGGGTGCGCTCGGCCCCCTCGATGGCGGGCCTCAACCTGGCGGAGCAGGTGACCACCGCCGCCCCTTACCAATGGGATCGCGTCTGCCCCGCCAGCTTTGACCAGCGCCTGCAGGAACCTCCCCAGCGCCCCTACCGCGTGGTGGCGATCGACTTCGGCATCAAGCGCGCCATCCTGGAGCGCCTGGCGGCCCATGGCTGCAGCGTCACCGTGCTGCCCGCCTCCGCCGGCCTCGAGCAGGTGTTGGAGCACCAGCCGGAGGGGGTGTTCCTGTCCAACGGCCCCGGCGACCCGGCGGCGGTGACCCGTGGCATCGCCCTGGCCGAGGGGCTGCTGCAGCAGGCCGATCTGCCGGTGTTCGGCATCTGCCTCGGGCACCAGATCCTGGGGCTGGCCCTGGGGGGACGCACCTACAAGCTCGGCTACGGCCACCGCGGCCTCAACCACCCCTGCGGCAGCCCCGGCAGCGTGGAGATCACCAGCCAGAACCACGGCTTCGCCCTCGATGCCGAGTCCCTCGATGGCGCCACCGTGGCGGTGACCCACCTCAATCTCAACGACCGCACCGTGGCGGCGCTGGCCCATCGCCTCAAGCCGGTGTTTGGGGTGCAGTACCACCCGGAGGCCAGCCCCGGCCCCCACGACGCCGACCACCACTTCGGCCGCTTCGCCGCGCTCATGGCCGAGCGCCGCGGCTGAGGCTCCAGGCCCCACCGCCGCCCGTTGCAGCCACCGATCTGAAGGGATTGTTGCGGGCCTGTCCGTTCGGAAAACTCTCCCTACACTGCGGTCGCCTGTGTCGTCCGAGGTCAGGAGCCATCACGGATCTGCAGCGATTGACCGTGTCCTTGCGCGGTGGCTTCGAGCAGCAGGACGGGTGCCTGCTGTTCAGCTTCACCGGCCAGCTCGACGCTTACTCCGAGAAGCAATTCCTCGGCTTCATCAACGAGCACCTCACCAGCACCCCCCAGCCGCTGGTGATCGACCTCAGCCGAATTGATTTCATCGATTCCTCCGGCCTCGGCTCCCTGGTGCAGTTCGCCAAGCAGTGCAACGAGCAGCGCACCCAGTTCCTGGTGGTGGGCAATGCCCGTGTGGTGCAGACGGTGAAACTGGTGAGACTCGAGGAGTTCCTCCATCTCCAGCCCGACCTCGACACCGCCCTCGGCGCCATCGCCGCCTGACGCCCCCGAGGGGCTGGGCGCCAGCTGGCTTGCCGCCGTCGCCCCCAGCCCGGCTGATCCGGAGCTGGGCCCCCTGCAATTGGCCTGGTTGGGGGATGCGGTGTGGGAGCTGCACCAACGCCTGCGGCGCTGCCGCCAACCCGGCCGCAGCGCCGATCTGCACCGTGCCGTGGTGGCGGAGGTGCGGGCCGATGCGCAGGCCGCGGCCCTCAGCCGCTTGGAGGCGGGCGGCCTGCTCACCGATGCGGAGCTAGATCTGGTGAGGCGCGGCCGCAACCGTGCCGGCCGTGGCCCCCGCCGCGGCGACGCCGCCGCCTATGGCCAGGCGACGGGATTTGAGACAATGGTGGGCTGGCTGTTTCTGCAGAACCCCAGCCGCCTTGGCCAGCTGCTGGCGCACCTTGAAGACGCCGACCCATAGATCCTTTGCCCCTCCGTCCATGAGCCCCCGTTTTGATCGCCGCAGGGACCAGGGCTCCGGATCCGGGGAGGGTCGTGTGTCCAGGCCTGGCCGCGGCCCGCTGCC
>RHBP01000042.1 GCA_010030955.1 Synechococcaceae bacterium WBB_10_009
GGTGTCGGCGATGGCGAAGGCCTCGGTTTCGAAGCCGATGGCATCCCCCGAATACCAGCTGGTGCCGGTGGAGTTGATGTAGAAGAAGATCGGCTTCTCCGGGTTGTCAAACTCCAGGTAGAGCAGCTGGGCAATGATCAGCTCGGTCACGTCAATGCCCATCTGGCGCTTGGCGTCGTCGTCGCTGAACAGCGGCAAGCCCAGGTACACGATCCGCTCCTTGAGCAGCAAGGAGGGCAGGTCCGGCGGTGGGGTGCGCATCACGGCGGAATCGCCGTAGTAGGGAGCTGACACCGACATCCGCGGATCCACTGCAGGCCTGAAGCGGGAGCCTAGCGGGGGTTGGCTTTGTCCTGATCGCCCCTGGTGGACCGTTTGGGGGCGGATTTCCCGCGGCTGCGGCCGCCGCTCGCCTCCATCGGTTCGCCGCCATCCAGCCGCCCGAACACCATGCGGCCGGTGGGGGTCTGCAGGGCCCCGGTGATCGTCACCGCCAGGCGCTCGCCGCTGCGGCCGTGGGCACCATCCACCACCACCATCGTGCCGTCCTCCAGGTAGCCCACCCCCTGGTGGGATTCCTTGCCGTCGCGCACGATCTTGAGGTTGAGCTCATCGCCGGGCTGCACTTCGGGCCGCAGGGCGATCACCAGCTCACTGAGGTTCATCACCTTGAGGCTCTGCACCTCGGCCACCTTGGCCAGGTTGTAGTCGGCGGTGAGCAGGGTGCCGCCGGTGTCGGCCGCCAGCTTGAGCAGCTTGTCGTCGACCCCATTGCCCTCGTAGCGGGTGGTGTTCACCACCAGCCGGCGGCCGTAGCGCTCCCGCAGGTCGCTCAGCAGCTTGAGGCCGCGGCGCCCCTTGGCGCGTTTCTCGGTGTTGCTGGAATCGGCCAGGGCCTGCAGCTCATCGATCACCGACTGGGCCACGATCACCTGGCCCTCCAGCAGCCCCGATTCCAACAGCCCGCGGATGCGGCCGTCGATGATCACGCTGGTGTCGAGGATCTTGGCGCTGGCCGGCATCAGCACGCCGTCGGCCACCAGCAGGGCTTCGGCGTTGCTGGGGTTGAACAGGCGCAGCAGGGTGCGGCCGTGCACCTCCGCCAGGTTGTAGCCCGACACCCCGAAGAACACGTTGGCGGCGATCGCCGCCAGGGGCTTCACCAGCACCAGCTCCCAGGGGAGCGAGAGGAACAGGATCGGCGAGATCAGCAGGTTGGCCACCAGCAGGCCGAGGATCAGGCCCACCGCGCGGCTCACCAGCAGGTCGGTGGGCATGCTGCGCACCTGCTCCATCAGCCGGCGCCGCAGCCGCTGGAACACCACGCCCGCCAGCAGCCCCGCCAGGGCGCCGGCACCCCCCAGGATCCAGCTCAGCTGCTCCAGGTTTTGGATGCGGATCAGCTGCTGCTCCGGCAGCAGATCCACCCCCAGCCAGCCGGCCGCGGCGCCGGACACCACGAAGAGCACCAGGATGAGGCTGTCCACCATGGCTGGTGCTGTGGCTGCCGCGAGCTCTGAACAGGCAGCATGCCCCATCCCGGGGGGTTTGGCCCGGGGAGGTAACCGGCCTTCAGGGGCGGGCTGGCCGCCCCGCAGCGCCTACCTGCACATCCCCTTTTGCCACCGGCGTTGTTTTTACTGCGATTTCCCGGTGGTGCCCCTGGGGGATCGGGCCGGCGCCGAGCCGGGCCAGCCGGGCAGCGCCTCGATCGCCCACTACCTGGCCCAGCTGCTGCGGGAGATCGCCGCGTCGCCACCCGGGCCGCCGCTGTCCACGGTGTATGTGGGGGGCGGCACGCCGTCGCTGCTGGCGCCCCAGCAGCTGCGGCAGCTGCTGGCGGCCCTGCGCCATCGCTTTGGCATCGCCCCCGGCGCCGAGCTGAGCCTGGAGCTCGACCCCGCCAGCTTTGATGAAGCCCGCCTGGAGGGCTACCTGGCGGCGGGCATCACCCGGGTGAGCTTGGGGGTGCAGAGCTTCGATGACGCGGTGCTGGAGCAGCTGGGGCGCCGCCACCGCCGGGCCGATGCCCTGCAGGCGGCGGCTTGGTTGCGGGCGGCCCAGGGGCGCGGCCAGCTGGCCAGCTGGAGCCTGGATCTGATCCAGGCCCTGCCGGGGCAGACCCTCGCGGCCTGGCGCCAACAGCTGCGGCAGGCCATCGCCCTGGAGCCGCCGCACCTCTCGATCTACGACCTGATCCTGGAGCCGGGCACGGTGTTCGAGCGGCTGGAGCGCCGCGGCCAGCTGGATCTGCCCGAGCACGACCTGGCCGCCGATCTGCAGGAGTGCACGGTGCGCACGGTGGCGGCCGCCGGCTACGGCCATTACGAGGTGTCCAACTACGCCCGGCCCGGCCACGCCTCCCGCCACAACCGGGTGTATTGGAGCGGTGCGGGCTGGTGGGGGTTTGGGCTGGGGGCCACCGCGGCCCCCTGGGGCCGGCGCCAGGCCCGGCCCCGCACCCGCGAGGCCTACGGCGCCTGGTTGGCCCAGCAGCTCGACCCCCCAAACGGCCCGGCCGCCGCCGATCCCGCCCCGGGGCCGGGGGTGCCCTTCGATGAGCGGGTGTTGGTGGGGCTGCGGCGGCGGGAGGGGGTGGCCCTTGAGGCCCTGGCCGCGGCGGCTGGGGTGGGGGCCGAGGCCCTGGCGGCCCTGCGGGCGGCCTGGCGGCCCTACCGCAAGGCGGGGGTGCTGCTGCAGGAGGGGCCCCGCTGGCGCCTGAGCGATCCGGAGGGCCTGGCCCTCAGCAATGCGGTGCTGCGGGAGTTGATGGGGTGGTGGGCGGATTGGGGGCCCCCTGAGGCTGCAGACCCGCCACCCAGCCCCTGAGGGCATCGATGCAGAGCGCGCGGCCCTGCAGCAGCGGCGGGCAGAAGGGGGGCTGGCGCGCACTGAGGCCCAGCAGGTCGGCGGTGACGCGCACCTGGCCATCACAGCGGTCGCCGGCGCCGATGCCGATCACCGGAATCGCCAGCTCCGTGCTGAGGCCGGCCGCCAGCTCGGCGGGCACGTGCTCGAGCACCAGCGCGAAGCAGCCGGCGGCCTGCAGGTCGCGCGCTTGGCGTTTGAGCCGCTCCTGGCTGATCGGGTCGTTGGCCTGGCGGCGGTAGCCCAGCTGATGCACCGCCTGGGGCGTCAGCCCCAGGTGCCCCATCACCGGAATGCCGCTGCGCACCAGGCGGTCGACCACCGCCAGGGTTTCCGGCTCGGCCCCCTCCAACTTCACGCCGGCGGCGGGGCTGTCCTTGAGCACCTGGCCGGCGGCGGCCACGGCGTCATCGGCTCCGCACTGGTAGCTGAGGAAGGGCAGGTCGGTGATGATCAGCGGCCGCTGCTCCGCGGGCCGTTGCAGCCCCCGCCCCACGGCGCGGGTGTGCAGGATCATCTCCTCGAGGGTCACCGGCAGGGTGGTGGCGTGGCCCAGCACCACCATGGCCAGGGAGTCGCCCACCAGCACCACATCGGCGCCCGCCGCTTCCACCAGGGCCGCCGAGAGGGCATCCCAGGCGGTGAGCACCGCGATCGGACGCCCCTCCTGCTTGCAGATGCGCAGATCAGCGGGTCGCACGCCCTGAGCTCCCTTGCGGCCGTGGCCCATTGCTAGCATCCGCTCGACTCGGACCCACGCGGCCCGGACGCCCAAATCTGGTCAGGACCGGAAGGGAGCAGCCACACGGGATGCTCCAGGCAGGCGTGGACTCCGGGTCACCCCCTTGCTTCAGCCCTGGCGCCGGTTCAGCAGGAACGACGGGATCGCGGCACCGGCGGGCTCGCTGTCGCCACCGGCGTTGAGGAAGCTGCCCAGGGCCCGATCCGGACGGTAGCTGCCGCCGCCCTCGAAGCCCGTGGCGATCACGGTCACGTGGATTTCGCCCTCGAGGCGCTCATCCACCACGGCCCCCACGATGATGTTGGCCTCGGGATCCACCACGTCGTAGATCACTTCCGAGGCGGTGGTCATGTCCTCAAGGGTCATGTCCTTGCCACCGCTGATGTTGATCACACAGCCCTTGGCGCCGTCGATGCGGGCCGACTCCAGCAGCGGGCTGCTGATGGCCGCCTGGGCGGCTTCGCTGGCGCGGGAGCGGCCGGAACCCACCCCCAGGCCCAGCAGGGCGGTGCCTGCGTCGGTCATCACCGAGCGCACGTCGGCGAAGTCCACATTCACCAGGCCCGGCTTGGTGATGATGTCGCTGATGCCTTTCACGCCCATGCGCAGCACGTCGTCGGCGGCGCGGAAGGCGTCCTGCAGCGGGGCGCCGGCGATGGCTTCCCGCAGGCGGTCGTTGGGGATCACGATCAGGGTGTCCACATGCTCGGACAGGCGGGCGATGCCCTCCTCGGCCTGTGCGGCGGCGCCCTTCAAAACCGAACGGCTTGGTGACGATGCCCACCGTGAGGGCGCCGCATTCCTTGGCCACCTCCGCCACCACCGGCGCGGCGCCGGTGCCAGTGCCGCCGCCCATGCCGGCGGCGATGAACACCAGGTCGGCGCCCTGGAGGGTTTGGGCCAGGTCGCTGCGGGATTCCTCCGCCGCCTTCTGGCCGATGGCGGGGTTGCCGCCGGCGCCGAGCCCACGGGTGAGCTTCTGGCCCAGTTGCACCCGCTGCTTGGCGGCTGATTGCAGCAGCGCCTGGGCATCGGTGTTGAGCACCCGGTAGCCCACCCCCTGCAGATCGGAGGCGATCATGCGGTTCACGGCGTTGCTGCCGCCGCCACCCACGCCGATTACCTCAATCCGGGCCGACTGGCTGGGCACGATGCCGGTGCCATTGGTGGTGGTGCTGGCACTGAGGCCTTCAGATGCGATCTCCATGGAAGGTCCCAAGCCGTTGGTGCTGCGCAGCATTATGTCGTTGATCCGTGCGATCAGATGCCGGATTCAGCACACCTTTGCCGGGGTGCCGGGGGGCGGCAACCGGCTGTCACCATTTGCTGGCTGATCAATCGCGGCCGCCGCGGGGCGGGGGCGATGGGGTGGGTTTGGCGGGCCGGTTGGCCTCGGCGATGCTCAGCCGTGGCTTGCCCGGTGCCCGGCAGCCCCAGCTCCGGCTGGTCGGGATCGCTGAGGTCGATCGATTGCACCTTGAGGCTGCGGATCTGGCCGGGCAGGTGCACCGAGAGGTGCCGCAGCACCTCCAACCGCCGGGGCAGCCGTTGGTCCGGTGGCCCCAGGTGCACATCCCCCAGGGCCGCCGTGCGCAGCCAGAGGCTGCCGTTGGCTTCGAAGCGCACCTGCTGCAGGGCGCTGCCGAGGCGGCCCTGCTCTTCGAAGCCAACGGCAGCCTCTGGCTGCGCACGGCGGCCCTGCTCCGCCAGCACCAGGGCCAGCTGGGGCCGCAGCCGCTCCTGCCAACCCAGCACCTGAACCTGGGGTGCGCCGCCGCCGCGGCCGCCCTGTTGCTGGCGGTTGGTCATCCAGTTGCCGAGGCGATCCACGTAGCCCCGCTCCAGGCCGCGGTTGCCGCGGCGCTCGGCGCGGGCCACCGCCTCCCGGTCGATCAGGGTGATGCGCAGCCGCGGCGGCAGCATCAGGCGGCTCACCTGCACCTGCTCCACCGGCAGGCCGGCGGACAGCCTTTGCGCCAGGGCTTGGGGTTTGAGCTGCAGCAGTTGCAGCGGCAGCTGCAGCTGCCCCTCGCGAATCACCTGCTCGCGGCTCACCTGGCGGCTGCCCAGCACCTCGATCTGGCTGGGGCTGCGCAGCACCCAACCCTGGCGCAGCAGGGCCCAGCTGAGGCCACCGGCCACGCCGGTGAGCACGACGATCCGCCACAGCTGCTGCAGGCGTTCCCGTTGGCGTTGCTGGCGCAGCTGTTTGCGGCGTTCGGGCGCCAACTGGGCGCGCCCCGGGGTGCTGCTGCTCACAGTTCGCAGCGGGAGCGGGCCATCAGTTCCGCCATCCAGCGGCGGGCGCGTTCGGCGTCGGCGAAGGGCACATCCTGTTGCTCACCGGCCCCCACCAGGCGCAGGCGACAGGCCCCCTGGGATTCTTCGGTGAGCGGCGCTTCGCCGGAGCCCAGGGCCAGCAGTTCCACCATCTCCAGACCCTTCACCACGAAGCTGCCCTTGGTGGTGAGCGTGCCGGATTCGAACACGCTCCAGCTGATCACCCCATCGATCAGGCGGGCGCCGCCGCAGTCGTCGAGCTTGGAGAGCTCAGCCCCCTCCGCCCAGGCGCGAAACAGCCGCTGGCGCCGCCGCTCCAGCCAGCCCAGGGCGGTGATCAGCGGGAACACCACCAACAGCGGCAGCCACAGCAGGCCGTGACTCATGCGGCTTGGAGCCCCCCGGAGGCGTTGGATGGCTCCGATTCTTGCGCCAGCTGCACCAATTGGTGCACCAGGGTTTCGAGCGGAACACCGCTGGCCTCCCAGAGCATCGGGTACATGCTTTGGCTGGTGAAGCCCGGCAGGGTGTTGATCTCATTGAGCCAGAGCTCGCCGCTGGCTTCGGCGTAGAAGAAGTCCACCCGCGCCAATCCGGAGGCCCCCACGGCGCGGCAGGCGGCGATGGCCATGGTCCGGGCCCGTTCGCTGATGGCGTTGGGCACCTGGGCCGGGATCACGGTGTGGCTTTTGCCCTCGCTGTATTTGGTGTCGTAGTCGTACCAGTCGGCGTCGAAGCAGATCTCCCCGAGCACCGAGGCGCGCATCTCGCGCTGCCCCAGCACGGCGCATTCCAGTTCGCGGGCGCTGACCCCCTGCTCCACCACCAGGCGCGGGTCGTGGCTGGCGGCCAGCTTCAGGCCCTCCAGCAGTTCGCTGCGGTTGGTGGCCTTGCTGATGCCCACCGATGAACCGAGGTTGGCGGGTTTGATGAAGCAGGGGTAGCCCAGCTCCTGCTCCAGCCGTTGCAGCAGGGCCTCCGGGGCGCTGCGGAGTTCGTCGGCCTCCACGCAGGCATAGGGCACCTGGGGCAGGCCGGCGGCGGCGAAGGCCGCCTTCATGGCCTGCTTGTCCATCCCCACCGCCGAGCCCAGCACCCCTGAGCCCACGAAGGGCACCTGCATCAGGCTGAACAGCCCCTGGATGGTGCCGTCTTCACCGTTGGGGCCATGCAGCACCGGCACCCACACCTGGATGTCGAGGGCTCCTTCGGGGAAGCCCTGGAAGCCCGGGCGCAGCGACGCCGCCGGCAGTTCGTCGGCCGTGGCCGGGGTGCCCTTGGCCAGCACCGCATCGGCCACCGCCGGCGGCCACCAATGGCCCCATTGGTCGATGTAGAAGCAGCGCAGCCGGTAGCGCTCGGCATTGGCGCCGCGCCGCAGGGCGGCGGCCACGGTGTTGGCCGAGCGGATCGACACCGCATGCTCCCCGGACACCCCGCCGAACACCAGACCAAGCTGCAGGGGGGAGGCGCTCATCGGCGGAATTGTGCGGCGCCAACCGTATCAGCGATCGCTGGCCTGGCCAGGGGGAGCAGGCCCCACCAGGGGACCTACCAGGGGTCCTGGTCGAGGGGCTCCACATCCAGGGGGCCCTCGTCGCGCACGTAGCGGCGTCGGGGCGGCTCGCCCAGGGGCTCGGGGCGGGCGTCGAGCGGTTCGCGGCGCGGTTCGGGCCGCGCCTGGGGGCGCCCCTGGGGCTGTGGGTCAAACGGGTCGTCGTCGAGGTAGCGCCGTTGGCGCAGCGGTTCCCGCTCGCGGCGTTGCTCCACCTCCACGTAGTCGTAGTCGTCTTCCGGTTCGAAGCGGCGGTTGGTGGCGGGCTGGATGCGGCGCTGCTGCTCCTGGGCGGTGGGCTGGCCGGCCGCCAGCTGGTTTTCCACCGGCACGGCATTGAGCCGGTAGCGCTCGCGCTCCTCCTGCTCCCAGCTGGGGCCGCCCACGCCCAGTTTCTCCAGAAGGCCGGTGCCCAGCTGCTTGAGCTTCTCCTCGGCCCCCTCGTACACGATGATCCGATCGGGCCCGCTGCTCACGATTTCCTCCACCGTGAGCTCCCAGGTGCTGAGCACCCCTTCCCCCAGCAGCGGCACCCCCAGGGCGCCGAGCACCAGGCTGGTGAGCTCCCCGGTTTCGATGTCGAAGCTGAAGCCCAGCACCCGCCCCAGCTGCTCGCCGGCTTCGGTGATCACCTGGCAGTTGATCACCTTGGAGTAGCGCTCGGGGTTGAACCCCTCCGAGAGCGAATCGGCGGAATCCACCAGGATCACGTCGCCCACCTGGCGGATGCTCTGCAGGGGCATCCAGCGGGGCAGCCCCGGCAGGAAGCGGGTGAGCGGGTTGTCCCGCAGGCCCAGGGCCACCACCTCGCGGCGGTCGATGTCCACCACCACTTCGCCCACCACCCCCAGGCGGCGGCCGGTGTCGCGGGTGATCACCTGCGTGCCCATCAGCTCCGAGCGCAGCCAGAGCCGATCGCTCGGGGTGGCGTTGGGGTCGCTGCCGGTGGGGGTGGTTGTCATGGGCGCATTGTGGCGGAGGGCCAAGGGGCCTTCCTCAGGCCGCCGGTGGTAATCCCACCACCTGGGTGTGGGCACCGCGGGCCTGGGTGACGCCGATGGTGCGGGTGGCGGCGCCGATCATCGGGCGGCGGTGGCTCACCACCAGAAACTGCGCCGCATCGGCCTGGCGTGCGATCAGGGCCGCGAGCCGCTCCACATTCACCCCATCCAGGAAGCTGTCCACCTCATCGAGGGCATAGAAGGGCGAGGGGCGGAACTGCTGCAGGGCAAACAGGAAGCTGAGGGCCGTGAGCGATTTCTCGCCACCGCTCATCGAAGCCAGCCGCCGCACCGCCTTGCCCTTGGGGTGGGCCACCAGGTTGAGCCCGCCCTCCAGCGGCGCTTCGCTGTTTTCCAGCTGCAGGAAGCCTTCGCCATCGGAGAGGCCGGCGAAGATCTCGCGGAAGTGGCCGTCCACGGCGCTGAAGGCCTCCATGAACGCCTCCTGGCGCAGGGTGGCCACGGTTTCGATGCGCAGCAGCAGCTCCTCGCGCTCCTTGCAGAGCACATCGAGGCGCTCCTGCAGATCGCCGAGGCGCTGCTCCAGGGCTTCGAGCTCCTGCAGGGCGAGCATGTTCACCGGCTCGAGGGCCTCCATGCGCTGCTGCAGGGCGCGCAGCTCCGCCTGCAGCGCCTCGAGGCCGGCGCCGCGCACCGCCTCGGGGATCTCCGGCAGTGGGTCGGGCAACTCCTTCTGCAGCTGCTCCAGCCGCTGGCCGCCGCTGCGCTCCTGCTCCGCCAGGGCCTGCAGCTCCTCCCCCAGGCGCTGCAGCTCCCACTCCCTCTGCTGCAGGGTTTGCCGTTGCAGGGCCAGCTGCGCTTCGGCCTCGTCGCGGGCACGGCGCCGCTCCCCGAAGCGCTCCTGCAGCTCCCGCTGCTGGGCCTCGAGGGCGCTGCGGCGCTCCTGCTCCGCCTGCTGCTGCTGTTTCCATTCGGCCCGCTCCGCCAACAGGGCATTCACCGCCTGCACCAGGCGCTGCTCCTCTTGGGCCAGGGCCTCCAATTGGCTGCTGAGCCGCTCCGCCGCCAGGGCCCGTTCCCGCCGGGCCGCCAGCAGGCCATCGCGGCCCTGGCGGGCGTTGGTGAGGGCCGCGTCGGCGGCCTCCAGCTCCTGCTGCAACCCCTGCCAGCGTTCGCTGTCGCCACTGGCCTGGGCGCTGGCCTCCTGGGCTTCCAGCTCAGCCAAGGCTTGCTGCAGCGGCCCCAGGGCGTTGACCAGCTCCTGCAGGCGCCGCTGGCCTTGGCCCAGATCGGCCTCGATCTGGGCGATGCGGGCGCTGAGCTGCTGCCGGCGTTGCTGCAGCGGGCCACTGGCCCGTTGGGCGGCGGTGCGCTCGGCCTCGAGGGCGGCGCGGCGCTGCTCCTGCTGGCTGAGCTGCGGGCGCAGTTGATCGAGGGCCTGGCCCAGCTCGGCCTCCTTGCGCTGGCTGGCGGCGAGGGTTTCGCCCAGCTCCAGCAGCCGACGCCGCAGCGGTTCGGCCTCATCGGCATCGCTGGCGGCCCCGAAGCTGAGTTGGTTGCCGCGCTGCTGCAGGCTGCCGCCGGTCATGGCGCCGCTCTTCTCCAGCAGCTCGCCATCGAGGGTCACCGCCCGGCAGCGCCCCAGTT
Source organism: Synechococcaceae bacterium WBB_10_009 (assembly GCA_010030955.1). Lineage (GTDB taxonomy): Bacteria > Cyanobacteriota > Cyanobacteriia > PCC-6307 > Cyanobiaceae > Vulcanococcus. The sequence continues at coordinate 10,055 of RHBP01000042.1, forward strand.
CACGGCGGGCGCTGGCCAGGTTGTTGAACACCAGGGTGTCGCCGAACACGTAGCGGAACACCTCCCCGTAAACGGGCTCAAAGCGCACCAGGTCGACCGCCCGGCCCACCAGGCCATCGGCCCCGGCGCCGGATCCCCGCTGCAGGGCAGCGCCACCGCTGCCACCGCTGGGGCCGTTGCCGCGGATTTTGTTGAGGGGCAGGAAGGTGAGGCGGCCGGCGCGGCGGCTCTTGAGCAGCTCAATCGCCCGGGCGGCGATGCGGTCGTCGTCGACCACCACCTGGCCCAGGCGCGCACCGGCGGCCACCTCCAGGGCCAGGCGATGGCGCTCCTCCACTTCGGCCAGCTGGGCCACCGGGCCGTGGATCCCCTCCAGCCCGGCCTCCAGCAACAGCCGCAGGGCGCCGGTGCCGCGGCTTTCCTGCAGGGTTTCGCGCCGGGATTCCAGCCGCGCGATCTCGCGCTCGAGTGTGCCCTGCTCCTGCTCCAGCCGCTGGCGGGTGCGCTGCTGCAGGGCCAGGGCCTCCACCAGCTCCTGGGCGCGGGTCTGCTCCTGCTGGAGGGTGTTGAGCAGCTGTTGCCATTCCTGGTCGAGCTGGCCCAGGGAGCTGGCCATGCCGTCGCTGCTGGCGGCGTCGTCCTGCAGCTGCTGCTGCAGTTCACTGAGGCGCTCCTGCTCCTGGCGCAGCCGCTCGTTGAGCTGTTGTTGCTCCGCCTGCAACGGTGAACACTCGCTTTGCAGCTCCTGGCGGCGGCGGCTGCGCTGCTTCTGCTCCTCCAGCCAGCTGCCGCTGCGGCCCGCCACTTCCCCCAGGCGCCGCCGCGACAGCTCCACCGCCGCTTCACCGCTGCGGCAGGCCTCCTCGGCGCGCTCGAGCTCGGCCTGGTCGTCGCCGCCGGCCAGGGCCATCTGCTGCTGGCGCAGGTCGCCCTGCTGGCGGGTGAGCTCCTGGCGCTGGCGCTGCAGCTCCTCGGCGTTCTGTTGGTGCTTCTCGGCCTGGCGGGCCAGCTCGCGGCCGCTGGCTTCGAGCCCGGCCAGCTCCGATTGCACCGCCAGCAGGCTGTCTTCCCCGAGGCCCTTCACCTCCGCCTGCAGCTGCTCGAGGGCCTTGCTGCTCTGCTCCAGGGCGGTGCGTGCCTCGGCGATGGCCTCGCGCTCGCTCTGCTGTTGGTGGCCCAGGGCCTGCTGGCGGCTCTGCAGCTGGCGCAGGTCCTCCTGGGCCTGCTCGAAGCCCAGCACCTGCTCCTGCAGGCGGCCGGCTTGGAAACTCGCGCAGCTCCTGGTAGGTGCGGGCCTTGGCGCAGTCGCGCTCCAGCTTCTGGCGCGCCATCAGCAGCTCCTGCTGCACGATGGCGCAGCGCTCCTCGCGCTCCTGCACCTCGGTGAGCTTGGAGCGGGTCTGCTCAATGCGGGAGTCGAACAGGGCCACGCCGGCCAGCTCGTCGATCAGGCCGCGGCGGTCGCGGGAACTCATCGACACGATGCGGGTCACGTCGCCCTGCATCACCACGTTGCTGCCCTCGGGGTCCACCCGCAGGCGCCGCAGCTGGGTTTGCAGCTGCTGCAGGTTGCAGGGCACGCCGTCGGCGCTGTAGCTGCTGGCGTAGGTGCCCCCCGGGGCGATGCGCAGCCGCCGCGTCACGGTCCAGTGGGGCTGCCCGGGCTGAATCCAGGGGCCGTCGTCGCTGGGCTCCAGCCCCGCTTCGGCCTCATCGGGCTGCCAGTCGCTCAGGTCGAAGCGCACCGACACCACGGTTTCGGCCGCCTTGCCCTGCTTGAGCATGGCGCTGTTCACCAGGTCGGGCAGGCGCTCGGCCCGCAT
>RHBP01000043.1 GCA_010030955.1 Synechococcaceae bacterium WBB_10_009
GCCCGCCACTGGTTGCGGTCGAGCTCGGTGCCGATGCCGAACACGCTCAGTTGGTCGTGGCCGAGGCTGCGCAGCTTCTCGTTGGCGCTGCCCAGCAGCACATCCACCACATGGGCGGCGCCGAAGCGCTGGCCCGTGCGGAACACCGCCGATAGGGCCTTCTGGGCCTCCACCCGGCAGTCCCGCCGTTGCTGCGGCTCCAGGCAGCCATCGCAGTTGCCGCAGGGCTCCGCCAAGGCTTCGCCGAAGTGCCGCAGCAGCACCTGCCGCCGGCAGCCCACCGCTTCGGTGTAGGCGATCAGGGCATCGAGCTTGCCGTGCTCAATCCGTTGCTGCTCCGGCGCGGCGGCGGAGTCGTCGATGAAGCGGCGCAGCTGCGGGATGTCGCCCGGCCCATGCACCATCCAGGCCACCGCCGGCAGGCCATCGCGGCCGGCCCGGCCCGTTTCCTGGTAGTAGGCCTCCAGGCTTTTGGGCAGATCCACATGGGCCACAAAGCGCACATCCGGCTTGTCGATGCCCATGCCGAAGGCGATGGTGGCCACCACCACCACGGCGCTGTCCAGGCGGAACTGCTCCAGGGCCTGGCGCCGTTGCTCCGGCTCCAGCCCCGCGTGGTAGGCCACGGCGTTGAATCCAGCCCCCTGCAGCACCGCGGTGAGCTGATCCACCCGCGACCGCGAGCGGGCGTAGACGATGCCCGATGCACCGCGCTGATCCTCCAGAAACCGCAGCAGCTGCTCGCGGGGTTGTTGCTTGGCCTGCAGCTGGTAGCGGATGTTGGGGCGATCGAAGCTGGCCAGAAACACCTGCCCTTCCGCCAGGCCCAGCTGCTGCACGATGTCGGCGCGGGTGCGGGGATCGGCGGTGGCGGTGAGCGCCAACCGCGGCACCGCCGGGTGCCGTTGGGCCAACTGGGCCAGCTGGCGGTAGTCGGGGCGGAAGTCGTGCCCCCACTGCGACAGGCAATGGGCCTCGTCGATGGCAAACAGGCTCACCTGCGGCCCCAGCCGCCCCAGCAGATCCCCCGCCAGCAGCCGCTCCGGCGACACATACAGCAGCTTCAGGTCGCCGCGCTGCAGCTGGGCCCAGATGGCGCTGGCCTGGTCGGTGTCGAGGGCGGAATGCAGGGCGGCGGCCGCCACCCCCGCCTGCTGCAGCGCCGCCACCTGGTCCTGCATCAGGGCAATCAGGGGTGACACCACCAGGGTGAGCCCCGGCAGGCACAGGGCCGGCACCTGATAGCAGAGGGATTTGCCGCCGCCGGTGGGCATCAGCACCAGCCCGGACCCCCCCGCCAGCACGTGGCGCACGATCGCCTCCTGGGGGCCGCGGAAGGCGCGGTAGCCGAACACCTGCTGCAGCACCTGTTGCGGATCCACGGGGCTGGCTGTTCCGGCGGGATCTCCCAGAATGCCGCGGTTGCGCCGGCGTTCGCCCCCTTGGCCCCCACCACCGCCCGCACCGCCACCGCCTGGGGCTTCCTGGCGCCGGCGGTGCTGCTGATCAGCCTGTCGGTGCTGATCCCCGCCGCCATGGCCCTGGTGATGAGCTTCACCCAAAGCGGCCTGGATGTGAGCGAACCGCTGCGCTTCGTGGGGCTGGCCAACATCCGCCGGCTGCTGGCCGACCCGATGTTTTTCAAGGTGCTGGGCACCACCCTGATCTACCTGGTGGGTGTGGTGCCGCCGGTGGTGTTGGGGTCGTTGCTGCTGGCGGTGCTGGTCAACCGCCAACTGCCCGGCATCCATTGGTTCCGCGCCGCCTTCTACACGCCGGTGCTGGTGTCGATCGTGGTGGCGGCCATCGCCTTCCGTTGGCTCTACGCCGAAACGGGCCTGATCAACGGTTGGCTGGCCGCGCTGCTCGGCCAGGGCTTCCGCCCCATTGGTTTCCTCACCAACCCGCTGCTGGCCCTGCCCGCGGTGATGCTGGTGACCCTCTGGAAGGGCCTTGGCTACTACATGGTGATCTTCCTGGCGGGCCTGCAGGGCATCCCCACCGACCTCTACGAAGCCGCCGAACTCGATGGCAGCGAGGGCTGGCGCAAGCACGCCGACATCACCCTGCCCCTGCTGCGCCCCTACGTGACCCTGGTGGCGGTGATCTCCGCCATCGCCGCCACCAAGGTGTTCGAGGAGGTGTACCTGATGACCCAGGGGGGGCCGGCCGATGCCACCAAAACCCTGGTGTATTACGTCTACGACCAGGCCTTCGCTGAGCTGGAGATCAGCTACGCCTGCACCGTGGGCCTGGCGCTGTTCGTGATCGTGCTGCTGCTCAGCCTGGTGCGCTTTGCGGTGGCCGGCGACAGGGCCCCGGCCTGAATGCGACATTGATTCATTGCACGGCTGGGGCCATGGACGCGGCAGCGTCGTTGAACGGGGATTCCCCTCAGGGGGCCATCGGCATCGTGGGCGGCGGCCAGCTGGCCGCGATGCTGGCGGAGGCCGCCCAGCGCCGTGGCGTGCCCCTGGTGGTGCAGACCCCCAACCCCCATGACCCCGCCGTGGCCCTGGCCAGCCAGGTGGTGCAGGCGGATGTGCGCGATGCGGCCGCCACCCGCGACTTGGCCCAGCGCTGCGGCGCCATCAGCTTTGAAAACGAGTGGATCGACCTGCAGGCCCTCTCCCCCCTGGCCGAGGCCGGGGTGTGTTTTCTGCCCAGCCTTGAGGCCCTGCAACCGCTGATCTGCAAGCGCAGCCAGCGGGAGTTGCTGCAGCGCCTGTGCCTGCCTTGCCCGCGGTGGTTCGGCCTTGGGCAGCTGGCCACGGCCCCCGACCCATCGCCCTCGGCCCCCGGGCAACCCGCCGACGGCCCCGACGCCGATCCGAGCGCTGTCACCCCAGCGCAGCCGCTTCCGCCCCCCCTGCCCGATGGCTTCGCCTACCCGCTGATGGCCAAGCTGGCCACTGGCGGCTACGACGGCCGGGGCACGGCGGTGCTCCGCAGCGACGCCGACCTGCAGACCCTGCTGCAGCAGGTGGATGCCGCCGACTGGATCGTCGAGGAGTTCGTGGCCTTTGAGCAGGAGCTGGCGCTGGTGGCCGCCCGCGACCAGGCCGGCGAGGTGGTGTGTCTGCCCCTGGTGCAGACCCACCAACACCAGCAGGTGTGCGATTGGGTGTTGGCCCCGGTGGAGGCCACCCATGCCCTGCAGCAACGGGCCCGCAACATCGCCGCCTCCCTGCTCACGGCCCTCGACTACGTGGGGGTGCTCTCGATTGAGTTCTTCTACGGCCCCCAGGGCCTGCTGGTGAATGAGTTGGCCCCCCGCACCCACAACTCGGGCCACTACTCGATTGAGGCCTGCAGCCTCAGCCAGTTCGACCTGCAGCTGCTCACCGTGGGCGGCTCCAGGGCTGAGCCCCCGGCGCTGCTGGTGCCCGGTGCCCTGATGGTGAACCTGCTGGGTGTGGCATCCCTGCCCGCCGACCATCCCGACGCCGAGCACCTGCAGCAGCGGCAGGCCCTGGAGGCCCTGCCCGGGGTGCACCTGCACTGGTATGGCAAACAGGGGGTCTCCGTTGGCCGCAAGCTCGGCCATGTCACGGTGTTGCTGGAGCAGCAGGATCCGCCGTTGCGCCGTCAGGAGGCGATGCAGCGGTTGGAGCAGATCCGCCGCATCTGGCCCCTGCCCAGCGGCTCTGAATCGGTTGATGGGCCCTAGGATTCAGGCGGACTGCTGTGTTGGTCACTGCCTTCTACAGTTTTCTGATCTGACTCCCTTTTCGACTTGGGGTGTCTGTCGCGACAGTGCCGTAAACCGGCCCCGTAGCCGGAAACGAATCTCCGCTCTGACGCCCCTTCTGGTTCATCCAGGTCGGAATCTGGGGCAGAACGGCACAGCGGTTCACCCCCTTCGTTCACCGGTTTCGATCACCGGTTTCGTTCGCCGCCCACCAGCCGGGCGATGCGCTGTTCGAGTTCCGCCGCCGGCAGGCCGGTGACCACGAACACCTCCTGGGCGCTGCTGCCGCGGCGGGCCACCAGCTTCCAGCCGCCGCTGATGGGGGTGGACACCCGCAGCCGCAGCTCGGGGGCGCGGCCCCGCACCCGGGCGATCACCGCCGGGGTGATCGTGTCGATCGCCGGATCCTGCACCAGCCGCTTCAGCAGCGGGATCAGACCCTCCAGGTAGGTGCTGTGGGTGATCACCAGCCGGCCCATGGCGGCGGACGGCGCGCGAGGTCGTCAACCCTAAGGAAGCCTGCTAGACCATTGCTCCGTTGGCTGAGCCCATGTCCGCCGCACAGGAGAGCACCCGCGATCCCCAGCTGCTGGATCGCCTGCGCGATGCCCTCGGCCCGGATGCGCAGCTGGTGAGCGTGCGTCGGGCCGACGCCCGGGCTGTGCGCGGGGTGGCGGTGTGCTCCGGGCGCATCCTCAGCTTCGTGCTCGAGGCCGAGCACAACCGGCTGCGCACCCAGCCCCTGTTTGAGCTGCTCCAGCACGGCCACGCCAGGGGCCAGGCTCAGGGCTGATCAGCAGCGCTCCAGGGGCGCCATCGTGAGCCCCTCGGCCCCCAGCTGCTGGTGGTACAGCTCGGCCTGCTCCAGCGGCCCGCTCCACACCACCGCCGAACCTTGGCCATCGATCTGGTGGGCCAGCTCCCAGGCCCGATCGGGGGTCATGCCCGGCAGGTGCTTCACCAGCACCTCCACCACGTGTTGGAAGGTGTTGTGGTCGTCGTCGAGCACGATCACCCGCCCATTCGGGTAGGGCACCTGCAGGCGTTGGCGATCGAGCAGCGTTTGACCCGACGATCCCATCCGGTGACAAGCCCTGAAGCGCTCCCCAGTCTGCCGCCCGGCGCTGGTTAAAGTGCCGTCAACACGCTTGCACCTCCATGCTGATCACCGTGGGTTGGGCCGCCCTGTGCGCCACCTTCACCTTCTCGATCGCCATGGTGGTGTGGGGCCGCAACGGCGACGGTTCCATCAACTTCTGAGGCGTCCCCCGGGCCCCGGCGCCTCACCCTGATCTGTGACCGCACCCGCCCTTGATCTCCCCCTTGGACTGGGGGTGAACAACGTCCTGGCGATCGTCGCCGCCGCCCTGCTGGTGTTTGTGAGCGGCGGCGTGATCTACCTCTCCACGGTGGAATGGCGCGACCGCCGCCGCCGCCAGCAGCCCGTGCCCGCCTCCGGCCGCGCCCGCCGGTGAGCGATCCGGCGGCGTGGATCGCCCCCTGGGCTTGGCACAGCGCTGGCCACTGCCTGATCCCGCCGCGCAACGACCCCCACGGCCCCGGGGCCGCACCCCCCGCCCCCTGGAGCGCCACGCTGCAGGCGCAGCTGGAGGGCGCCCTGGCCGCCGACCCCGCCAGCCAGGCCAGCTGGGAGTTGGCTTGTGCCTTGCTGCATCAGCCCCCTCGGGGCCCCCTGCGGCCGCTCGCCGATCAGCGCCGCCGGGCCCTGGTGGGCGACACGGTGACCTTCGTGGTCAACCGCAACCTCAACTTCACCAACCACTGCCTCAAGCACTGCAGCTTCTGTGCCTACCGCCGCGATGCCGGCCAGCCGGGGGCCTTCTGGCACAGCTTCGACAGCCTGCAGGCCCGCGCCCAGCAGGCGGTGCAGGCGGGGGCCACCGAGCTCTGCATCCAGGGGGGGCTCAACCCCGAGGCGCGCTTGGAGGGTTCCTGCCTGGGCTACTACCGGGCGCTGCTGCGGGCCCTGCGCCAGGTGGCCCCGGGGCTGCATCTGCATGCCTTCTCCCCCCAGGAGCTGCTGTTCATCGCCGAGCAGGACCAGATCCCCCTGCAGCGGGTGCTGGAGGAGCTGCGTGGGGAGGGCTTGGGGTCCGTGCCCGGCACCGCCGCCGAGGTGCTCTGTGAGGCGGTGCGCCGGCAGCTCTGCCCGGAGAAACTCAGCGCCCGCCAGTGGTGTGCGGTGATCCTGCAGGTGCACGCCAGCGGCCTGGCCAGCACCGCCACCCTGATGGCCGGCCACCTGGAGACACCGGCCCACCGCGCCGCCCACCTGCTCACCCTGGTGGCCCTGCAGCAAACCGCCTGGCAGCATCAACGCAGCGGCTTCAGTGAGTTCGTGCTGCTGCCCTTCATCGGTGCCCAGGCCCCGGCGGCCCTGCGCCAGCGGGTGGGCCGCGACCAGCCGGATCTCCAGGCGATGCTGGCGCTCACCGCCCAGGCGCGGCTGCTGCTGGGCCCATGGTTCGTGAACCACCAGCCCAGCTGGGTGAAGCTCACCCTGGCCGGCGCCACCGAAGCCCTGCGCTGGGGCTGCAACGACCTGGGCGGCACCCTGATGGAGGAAACGATCACGAGCATGGCCGGCGCCCAGGGCGGCAGCCGGCAGACCGCTTCCGCCCTGGCGGCGGCGGCCCGCAGCCTGGGCCGGCCCGTGCGCCAGCGCACCACCCTCTACGGCCCGGTGGAGGAGCCGGCATGCGTCTGATTGAGCGTGCCCAACCCCTGCGCAGCACCCTGATCGCCGCCGGGTTGTTGTTGGCCCTGCCGGCCCTGCTGCTGGGGCTGTTCCCGCGGCGCTTGGCCACGGGCCTCGATCGCCTGCAGGCGGATGCGGCCCTGCTGCAGAGCTTTGCCGCCCGCCCTGGCGATCCCCCGCCCCCCCTGTGGCAACAGCGGCTTGCTCCCGGGGCGGCCCAAGCCCTGTGGGCCCGGCAGCGGCGCCTCTGGTGGCAGTTCTGGGGGCCCCATGGCGATGCCGTTCCAGTGCACGGCGCTGCTCTGCAACAGCAGGGCGGTGCAGCGCTGGTCGAGGCCGCGGGTGCCGGTGGACGACCTCTGGGTCATCGCCCCCAGCCCCCTGGCGCGCCAGGTGCTAGCCCAGCAGCTCGGGCTGCAGCGGCGCCCCTCCCGCGGCCTCGACCAGCGCTGCACCGCCCTGCTGTTGCAGAGCAGCGCCGTGCACTGGAACGGCATCGCCCTGGCCCAGCTGCTGGGCCCCCTGGCGCCGCTCTCCTCCCAGCTGCAACAGGGCTGCCTGCGGCTCAGCAGCGAGGGCGGCAGCCTGCTGTGGAGCGGTGAAGCCGATGCCACCAGCGGCACCCTCACTGCAGCGCCGGGCTGGCTTGCGCCCCCGGGCCGCCTGCCCAGCTCCCCCCAGCCGCTGCTGAGCCTGCAGGGCACCCGCCTCGATTGGCTGTTGCGGGGCCTCGGCAGCAGCGCCCTGCTGCGCAACAGCCTGGCGGAGCGCTATGGCCTCGGGCCTGAGCAATGGCGGCGCCTCAAGCAGGCCCCCTTCAGCCTCGAGCTGCGCCAGGAGCCCAAGGGCCCCTTCCGCGCCGGGCTGGTGGTGATGGTCGACCTGCCCCCCGACCGCATCTTTTGGGACCGCTGGCTCGCGGACCTCAGCCGCGGCTTGGAGCGCCATGGCCTGGAGCGGCGCCAACCGCTGCCGCGGCTCACCACCTGGAGCCGCCCCGACGGCGCCGTGGTGGGCGGTTGGCGCTGGCTGGCCACCCGGCGCCTGCTGTGGTTCCTCGGGCCCATCCCCATCCGGGCCCCGGCCAGCACCGATGGCATCGGCGATCTGGATTGGCGCCTGCAGCTGCAGCCCACGGCCCTGGCGGCGGCCGGCCTGCTGCCGGAACCCCTGCCCCTGGTGGTGCGGCGGGCCCGCAGCCTGCAACTGCAGGGCCGGGTGGAGCGCAGCGGTGCCGGGGCCGGCAGCCAGAGCAGCCTCAGCGGCCGGCTCGACCTGCCTTAAGGGGCGGGATTGGGGCTGGGGCTGGTCGCCGCCCCCTCCGCAGCCCGTTCGCGCCGGCGCCGCTCGGCCGCCACGGTTTCCTCCATCAACTCCACCGCCTGGCTCATTTTTTCGAGGTTGCTGGCGTAGAGGCTGAGGTCCTTGTCAACGCGGTCTTTGATCAGGCCCATGGCCTCACCGATCTCATGGGCGGCGTTGCGCAGGGCCTGGGGCTCGAGGGCTTCGGCCCCCTGGGCCCGCTGCAGCAGGCTGAGCAGCCCCACCGCCACCAGGCGGGAGTAGTGGAAATCGGGGCGCTGCACCCCCTTCAGCAGCCCGGCGATCGGCGCCGGCGCACCGCTGCCCTGGTTGGAAAGCCAGCCCTTCACCTCCTCGAGGTTGTGGTGGCCCACCTGGGTCACCGCCTCGGCGGCACGGCTGCGCAGCTGGCTGGCGTCAAAGCCGGTGGCGCTGCACAGGGCCGCAAACAGCGGCTCCCGCTGCTGCTCGGGCCTGTAGCCGGTGGAGAAGCTGTCGAACACCTGGGTGAGGCCCACGGCGAACAGGCCATCGGCCTGGAACCCGCTTTGGTGGCTCAACAGGTGCAGTTCCACCAGCAGCTCATCCACCAGCCGCCGGTAGAGCGGTGCGATCACGTGCGGGAAGGCGGTGTGAAAGGCCCGCTTGCTGTCGGCAACGGTGAGGCTGGCGCCCACGCTGGAGGTGACGAAGTGGGGCGACCCTAGCTCGCTGAGAACGCTCGGCCCGGCTCGAGCTCAGTAGGATCCGCCCAGCCGCGCCATCCCCCGTGACCATGATCCCGATCGTGATTGAGGAGTCGGGCCGGGGCGAACGCGCGTTCGACATCTACTCCCGCCTGCTGCGGGAGCGGATCGTCTTCCTGGGGGAGCCGGTGACCGCCGAATCCGCCAACCGGATCGTGGCCCAGCTGCTGTTCCTGGAGGCGGAGGACCCTGAGAAAGACATTTACCTCTATATCAATTCGCCCGGCGGTTCGGTCTACGACGGCCTCGGCATCTTCGACACCATGCAGCACATCAAGCCCGATGTGCACACGGTGTGTGTGGGTCTGGCGGCCTCGATGGGAGCCTTCCTGCTTTGCGCCGGCGCCAAGGGCAAGCGCAGCAGCCTCACCCACTCGCGGATCATGATCCACCAGCCCTTGGGCGGTGCCCGCGGCCAGGCCAGCGACATCCGCATCCAGGCCGACGAAATCCTCTACCTCAAGAAGAAGCTCAACCAGGAGCTCGCCGACCGCACCGGCCAGCCCCTCAGCCGCATTGAGGAAGACACCGACCGCGACTTCTTCATGTCGCCGGCTGAAGCGGTGACCTACGGCCTGATCGACAAGGTGATCGACAAGCGCCCCGTTCGCGCGGTGTGAAAGCAGGCGGAAAGGGCCGTCCGCCCAGCGAGCGGCCCAGCAAGGTGTGCCCGGTGTGCCAGCGCCCCTTCAGCTGGCGCAAGAAGTGGGAGCGGGTGTGGGATCAGGTGATCTACTGCTCCGAGCGCTGCCGACAGCGGCGGGGCCTCAGGCCAGGGCCGCCCTGATCGCCGGGTTGCTGTACCAGCTGTAGAGGCCCTCGCGCACCGGCTCAATGCCCAAGTCACGGCGCAGCTCCTCCAGGTTCTGGGCCATGCGCTCCTCCCAGATCACGGGAAACAGGGGCTGGGCCCGGATGCCCATCTCCATGCCCTGGGTGATCAGGTCGTAGCTGTAGCCAAGGCTGTTGGCATCCTCGTCGCTGCCCGTGACGTCTCCATCGGCCGTGTCGCTGTCGAAGAAGCTGAGCATCAACCCCACCAGGTTGAGGAAGGAGAAGCCCGGGAAGCTGAACTGGCCAACGCTGATGCTGATCACACCGAGTTCACCAAAGTTGTCGAGGCTGTAGCCGCTGAGGATGTGGTGAAGGTCATGGGTGGCGTACACCCGGTAGTTCACGTAATCACCGTCGCTTTCAAGGTTGTTGTAGAAGGCGGGGTCGGGGAAGAAATCGATGTCGTAGCCCAACGCCTCCATCACGGTGGCGTAGGTGTGCCCGAGGCTCCCCTTGGGCAGTTGCTTCATGGCCGCCACGTCGTAGGGCCCGCACAGCCGGCGCGACTGGATCAGCGCCGCTGCGGCCGGCTCCTTGTGCAGGCGCCGCAGGCAACGGGTCATCGGATTGCCCGTGAGCCGGCGCGACAGCTCAAACACATTGGCGGCGTCGGCGGTGCCGCCGGCCGCCAGGTCGGCCAGGTCCAGGAACTCCTGGATGTGCTCGGCTGAGGCAACCCGGTTGAGGTAACGGAATCCCATGGACGTGCCGCGGCTGGGGCGTTAATTCGCCGCCGCAGCGTAGGGGTGAACGGCCGTTGGAATCACCTCGCACAGCACCGGAGCTTCGAGACGTCGCACCAGTTCGGCCTCCACGTCCAACCGCAAACCATCGGTCTGGGTGGCGGTCACGGCGGAGGCTGGTTCCACGTAGGCCACGGCCGTCACGGTGCGGCCCAGGCGGATCATGGCCAGTTCCAGCAGGGTGACGCCCCGCTCCGCGAGCAGCTCGGCCACAGCATCGCTGCAGCGGCTCTGCAACGCCGGGGGAATCGAGCGGCTGGATCCGGCTGCCTCGGCCACGGCAGCCCGGAGGATGCCGATCGGTTCGCCCAACAGCGCCAGGCTGATCACCAGCACCAGCAGGGCGTCGGCGATGGGCACCAGCGCGGCGAGCGGTGTGGCCAGCAGCAATGGCGACCCCAGCAGGGCGATGCCGGTGCCGGCGGAGATCAGGCCATCAAAGCGGGCTGAGATGGCCATGCCGCGCAGCATCTCGCTGTGGCAGCCACCGTTGCTCCAGCTGCGTGCAAACACCCGCCACAGCCACAGGTTGAGCAGCACCATGGCGCTGAAATACCAGCCCAACCCATCGAGCCGCACCGCTGGGATCGCCCCACCCTGCACAACGGTGAGGATCTTGCCGGCCGCCGATGCCATGGCAAAGGCGATGATGCCCAGCACCACCAGGGTGCGAAACAGCACGTAGAGCGGTTCCTGGCCCGATGCCCCGAAGGGATAGGCACGGCTGCGCGGCTGCAGGGCGGCGCGGTTCACCTGGCCGGCGATCACCGACGCCCCGGCCATGACGGCGGTGTACAGGCCGTCGAGCAGCAGGGCGTCAGACCCCGAGCGCAGATAAAACACCAAGGCGGCAACGGCGCCGATGCTGTTGCCCAAGGTGCCGAGCTGCAGTGCTCGGGTTTCGCTCGTCACCAGCGTCAGCCTTTGGCGGGCTCGCCGATGAAGGGGGAGAAGCGTTCCTTCTCGGGGATGGCGGTGTACTCGGCCACGATCGCCCGGAATTCGTCGCCATCGAGGCTTTCCTTCTCGATTAGCACCTCCACCACGCGATCCATGCAGGCCCGGTGTTCGGCCACCAGCTTCACCGTGTCCTCGTAGCAGCCCTGCACAATGCGCCGCACGGCGGCATCCACACGGGCGGCGGTGGCATCGGAACCGTCGCTGCGGGTCATCAGGTCGCGCCCCAGGAACACCTCCTGGTTGCCCGCCTCCAGCGACAGCTGGCCCACCTCGCTCATGCCGAAACGGGTCACCATCTGGCGGGCAATGGAGGCCACCTGCTGGATGTCGCCGCCGGCACCGGTGGTGACCTCCGCGTAGCCGAACACCACATCCTCGGCGGCACGGCCCCCCAGGGCCCCCATGATCCGGGCCCGCAGCTGGGCGCGGCTCACCAGCATCTGCTCCTCATCGGGGGAGAACCAGGTGAGGCCCTGGGCCTGGCCCCGGGGGATCAGGGTGACCTTCTGCACCGGGTCGTGGGCCTTCACCAGGGTGCCCACCAGGGCATGGCCCACCTCGTGGTAGGCGATCAGGCGCTTGCTGCGGCCATCGGTGAGCGGCTTGCCCTCCATGCCGGCGATCACCCGGTCCACGGCGTCGTCGATTTCCGCCAGGCCGGTGGCCTCCTTGCGGCGGCGGGCCGTGAGGATGGCCGCCTCGTTGAGCAGGTTGGCCAGGTCGGCACCGGAGAAGCCAGGGGTGCGGCGAGCGATGGCCTCCAGGCTCACGTCGTCCGCCAGTTTCTTGTCGCGGGAGTGCACCTTGAGCACCGCCAAGCGCCCCTTGATGTCAGGCACATCCACCTGCACCTGGCGGTCGAAGCGGCCCGGGCGCA
>RHBP01000044.1 GCA_010030955.1 Synechococcaceae bacterium WBB_10_009
CCAAACCCAGGGCCCCAATGGCCAGGTCGATCACCTTGATGCCAATGAATGGCGCCACCACACCGCCGGCGCCATAAACGAGCAGATTGCGGCGCAACAACTGATCGGCGCTCATGGGGCGGAACTTCACCCCCTTGAGGGCCAGCGGCACCAGGGCCGGAATGATCAGGGCGTTGAACACCATCGCCGAGAGAATCGCCGATTGCGGTGATGCCAGCTGCATCACATTGAGCGCCTCCAGGCCTACCCCCGCAAACAGCGCCGGCAGGATCGCGAAGTACTTGGCGATGTCGTTGGCGATGGAAAAGGTGGTGAGCGCGCCGCGGGTGATCAGCAGCTGTTTGCCGATCGTCACGATGTCGATCAGCTTGGTGGGGTCGCTGTCGAAGTAGTGGCTCACATCGGTGAGTGAGATCTCGGCGGAGTCGAGGTTCTGGAAGGTCACGTCGGCGGTTTTCATCACCGACTCGAACACCTCGCGCTTCTGGTTCATTTCGCCGGGGTTGTCGGCGTTGAAGGCGAAGGTTTTGCGGGAGAGGTACATCTCCTGCAGCTCATTCTCCTCCTCCCAGGTGCTGTTCTCCACCGCCAGGTTCACGTTGGAGCTGTAGCTGCCGCTGGCATTGGAGAACACCCGGGTGGCGGCATCCCGCAGGGAGATGCCCTCCTTGGCGGCCTGCTCCTGGGCGTGGCGCCGCACGAAGTTCATCTCCAGGGGCTCATCGGCCTCGGCGGCCATCTTCACGCCCTGGTCGATCAGGGCCATTTGGTTGATGAACAGGTCGCGGAACACGCCGCTGCAGTTGACCACCACGTCGATGCGGGGGCGTCCCAGCTCCTCGAGCGGGATCAGCTCCAGCTTGTTCACGCGGCCGAGGGAATCGGGCACGGGCTTCACGCCGATGAACCACAGGATCTGGGCCAGCGATTCGCCGTAGGTCTTGATGTTGTCGGTGCCCCAGAGCACGCAGGCGATGGTTTCGGGCCAGGTGCCCTGCTCCTGCCGTTGCCGCTCGATCAGTTTCTCCACCACCACCTTGGCGGCGGCGATGGCGGCCCGGGTGGGGATCGCCTGGGGGTCGAGGGCGTGCAGGTTTTTGCCGCTGGGCAACACGCCGGGGTTGCGGATCGGGTCGCCGCCGGGGCCCGGCAGCACGTATTCGCCGTCGAGGGCCTTGAGCAGGCTCTGCATCTCCAGGTCGGCGCACACCTGCTCGAGGCAGAACTGCAGGTAGCCAAACAGCTTGTCGAGCTCGGCCTGGTCGACATCAGGGAAACCGGCGTTGCGGCAGGCGGCCAGCCAGGGGCTGGGGAGCTGGAAGCCAAAGCGCTCCAGCAGGCCGAAGAACCAGCCGAAGTTGCGGCGCAGGGTGACGCGGCCGTCGTTGCCCGTCACCGCCTTCACCATCGACCCCACCGCAGCGCGGCAGGTCTCGGTGATCACGCGGTTGAGCTCCACATCGGCGAGCACACCGTCGTCGTTGCCCTTGTAGACGTCGTCGATGGTGCGGCCCTGGCTCTCCGCCAGCAGCGCCGGCAGGGAGCGAATGCCGTCCTCCTCGCGCTCCAGGGCGGCGATGTTCACCAGGGTGGCGATCGCCTCCTCGGCGGTGGGGGGCTTGCCGATGGTGTGCAGGCCGCAGGGCAGCAGCCGGCTCTCGATCTCCATCAGCTGGCGGTACACCGCGCCGATCACGGAATCGCGGGCGTCGAGATCCAGCTCGGCGGCATCCACCTCCGGCAGCTGCACGTCCTTGTCGAGGTTGCACTGGCGGGCGGTTTCCACCACGGCATTCACGATCTGCACGCCGCGGGAGCCCTCGCGCAGCTGCTGGTAGGAGCCCACCAGCTCACCCAGCTCCTTGAGGCCCTTGTAGAGGCCGGCGTTTTCTGCTGGTGGCGTGAGGTAGCTGATGGTTTCGGCATAGCCGCGCCGCTTGGCGATGGTGGCTTCCGAGGGGTTGTTGGCGGCGTAGTAGTAGAGGTTGGGCAGCGCGCCGATCAGCGAATCCGGGTAGCAGGTTTCGCTCATGCCCATCTGCTTGCCGGGCATGAACTCCAGGGAGCCGTGGGTGCCGAAGTGCAGCACCGCGTCGGCGCCCCACACCTTCTCCAGGTAGGTGTAGTAGGCGGCGAAACCGTGGTGGGGGCTGGCGCTGCGGGAGTAGAGCAGCCGCATCGGGTCGCCTTCGTAGCCAAAGGTGGGCTGCACGCCAACGAACACGTTGCCGAAGTGGCGCCCGAAGATCAGCAGGTTGGTGCCATCGGTGTTGAGGGTGCCGGGGGGCTTGCCCCAGTTCTCCTCCAGACGCTCGGAGTAGGGGGTGAGCCGCTCGTACTCCTCCACGCTCATGCGGTGGGCGATGGCCAGCTCCGGTGCCCCCTCGAGGGCCTCGGGGTCCTTGAGCACCGCCTCCATCAGCGCCTTGGGGTTGGCGGGCATGTCGCTGACGTCGTAGCCCTGGGCGCGCATCTCCTCCAGCACCCGGTGGATGGAGCCGAACACGTCGAGGTAGGCGGCGGTGCCCACGTTGCCCTTGTCGGGCGGGAAGCTGAACACGGTGATCGCCAGCTTCTTCTCGCTGCGCGGCTTCACCCGCAGGGAGGCCCAGCGGATGGCCCGCTCGGCGATGGCATCCACCCGGTCTTGAAGGGTGTGGGCCTTGCCGGTGGCGTCGTCGCGGCCGGAGAGCACGATCGGCTCAATGGCGCCATCAAGCTCGGGGATGGCGATCTGCAGGGCCACCTGCACCGGGTGCAGACCCAGGTCGCTCTCCTCCCACTCCTGGGTGGTTTGAAACACCAGCGGCAGCGCCACCATGTAGGGGCGGTTGAGCTTCTTGAGCACCTCAATCGCCTTGGGGTGGTCCTGGCGGGCGGGGCCGCCCACCAGGGCGAAGCCGGTGAGTGACACCACCCCATCCACCAGCGGCTGGTCGGGGTTGATCGGGTCGTAGAAGAAGGCATTCACCGGTTTGGTGAAGTCGAGGCCGCCGCAGAACACCGGGATCACGGTGGCGCCGCGGTATTCGAGCTCCTGGATCACGGCCACGTAGTGGGCCTCATCGCCGGTGACGATGTGGCTGCGCTGCAGCACCAGGCCGATCACCGGGCCGTTGCGGGCGGCCTCACTGAGGTCTTTGCGGCTGGCGTTCCAGTTGAGGTACTCCTTGAGGTCCTCAAACATCGAGGGCGCCAGGGGGTGCCAGATGCCCAGGTCGGGGAACACCACCGGGTCGGCCACCTGCAGCTCGGGCCGGTCGGCGCTGGCTTCACCCTTGGTGCGGGGGAACACGTACTTGTCCGCCAGCATCAACAGGAAGTTGCGCAGGTTGTCCGGCGTTCCCCCCAGCCAGTACTGGAAGCTGAGCATGAAGGAGCGGGCCTGCGCCTTCTCCACCGGCAGGTACTTCAACACCGTGGGCAGGGTGTTGAGCAGCTTGAGCATGGCGTCCTGGAAGCCGGCGCCGCCCGCCTCCTTCCGCTTTTTCATGAAGCCGGCGATGGCCGACTTGCTCTGCCCCAGCTGGGCCATGGAGAAGGTGCCCAGCTTGTTGAGCCGCATCACCTCCGGCATGGAGGGGAACACCACGGCGGCCTTGAGCCGGTCGCGGTGGGGGGCCACCGCCTCCACCACCTTCTGGGCCAGGTCTTCGATGAAGATCAGCGAGGCGATGAACACATCCGCTTCGGCCACATCGGCGCAGAAGTCGGCGTAGTTCTGGGGGTCGCGCAGCTCCTCGATCAGGTAGCCGCACAGGTCGATCGCCAGGGGGCCGTTTTGGTCGTTGAGCGAGGTGGCCGCCTGGGTGAGGGCGTTCTGGTACTGCGGCTCGAGCACCACGTACACGGCCTTCATCACGGCCCGACCATTCACCTCCGCGGGGCTGACGCGGCGGGAGGCGGAGCGGACCTGCGTGAACATGCGCGCTGATTGAGCAATGTGAAGCAGCCTACGGAGGGCCCCCCGCCGCTGCGAGCCCGGGCCCGCAGCCGTTACAAGGCCTGTGGGGCCCCATAGGCTCAGCTGCAGTGGCCCGTGCCTTGCCTCCGCCGATGACCAGCAGCACCGCTTTCCCCTCCACCGGCGCCGTCCAGCCCATCGCCGTGGTGGTGGCCGGGGCCCTGGGGCGCATGGGGGCCGAGGTGGTGAAGGCGGTGCACCAGGCCCCCGATTGCCGCCTGCTGGGCGCCATCGACACCACCCCCGGCAAGGAGGGGGCCGATGTGGGGCTGGAGCTGGGGCTCGGGGAGCTGGAGGTGGCGATCACCGCCGATTTTGAAGGCAGCCTCTGCCTGGCCAGCCAGGCGGTGCGCAACGACGGCCCCGGCAACGGGGCGGTGCTGGTGGATTTCACCCACCCCTGGTGGTCTACGACCACACCCGCGCCGCGATCGCCTATGGGGTGCACCCGGTGATCGGCACCACGGGGCTCTCGCCCCAGCAGCTGGGCGACCTGGCCAGCTTTGCCGACAAGGCCTCCATGGGCGGGGCCGTGATTCCCAATTTCTCCGTGGGCATGGTGCTGCTGCAGCAGGCGGCGGCGGCGGCGGCCCGCTTCTACGACTTCGCCGAGCTCACCGAGCTGCACCACAACCGCAAGGCGGATGCCCCCAGCGCGGCACCTGCATCAAAACCGCCGAGCTGATGGAGGAGCTGGGCAAGACCTTCAACCCGCCGCAGGTGGAGGAGCACGAGACCCTGGCGGGAAGCCGGGGCGGCCAGCGCGACAGCGGCCTGCGGCTGCATTCGATCCGCCTGCCGGGGCTGGTGGCCCACCAGGAGGTGATGTTCGGCGCCCCAGGCGAGACCTACACCCTCCGCCACGACACGATCGACCGCTCCGCCTACATGCCGGGGGTGCTGCTCACCGTGCGGCGCGTGCGCCAGCTGCCCGGGTTGGTGTACGGGCTGGAGCGCTTGCTCTGAGGCCGGCCTGAGCCCACACTGCCGCCATGTTGATTCCGCTCCGCCCCGGGGAATTGCCGCGGTTGATCCCCGCCGTGGCCACCGGCCCGCAGTTCAACGCCTGCAGTGGCAACCCCCAGAAGCTGCTGCAGCGGGTGTTCATCTCGGTGATCGCCGGGGTGATCTCCCTGCTGATCAGCCAGGGGGTGGCGATGTCCAGCCAGGCGGCCCCGATCATGCTCGTGGTGGGCCTCAGCTTCGTGCTGTATTGGCTGTGGGGGCCAATCGTGGAGGCCAGCCGCAAGAACGCCACCCTGCGGCGCTACCCGGCGGCGGCGATCTTCGAGGGGGAGGTGGCTGACCTCTACACCCGCGAGTTGGTGGAGGGCCGCCAGGAAACCACCGACAAACAGGGGCGCCTGGAGCTGGTGGAGAACCGCCGCACCTGGCTGTGCCTGGAGCTGGAGGACGAGGAGGGCTACCTGGGCAGCATTCGTTTCCCCTACGACAAGAAGCACAAGACGATCCGGGTGGGGATGGTGGTGCGCTGCCTGGTGCTGAGCGAGCGGCCCGATTTTTCCCGGGTGGGGGCCCTCAGCGACGCCTGGCTGCCGCAGCTGAAGCTGTGGGTGGGGGAATACCCGTTTCTGCTGCGGCCGGCCTTTGAGGAGCTCTGCCTGCGGCGCCTGCGCTGAGCGACCCAGCGCCGCTTAACAGCCGTGTTGCATCGCGCAACATTGCGTTACAATTCGAGCATTCCACAGGAGCCCCCATGGTCCAGGCCAACCCCTCCGCCCCCGCTGTGATCCGTGGCGCCACCGTCACCGAAGAGGATGGCGGCCGCCTCAACGCCTTCGCCAGCGAGCCCCGCATGCTGGTGGTGGATGCCGACAACGGCTGGGGCTTCCACGACCGTGCCGAGAAGCTGAATGGCCGCCTGGCCATGCTCGGCTTCATCGCCCTGCTGGCCACCGAACTGGCCCTGGGCGGCGAATCCTTCACCCACGGCCTGCTGGGCCTGGGCTGATCGCCCGGCGGCCGCGGCCGCACCCACCCCCAACCGCAGCACAGAATCGTGCTGCGGTTTTTTTGTGTCTGCCGTTGGGCCCCGTGCCTTCCTCAGCGCCACGGGCCCAGGTGCTCGGAGCCGGCCCCACCGGCGCCCTGGCGGCCCTGGCCCTGGCCCAGGCGGGGTGGCGGGTGCAGCTCGATGACCCCCTCAGCGCCGCCGAGCTCAGCCAGCGCAGCCGGGCCTACGCCCTCACCCACTCCAGCCGCGAGCTGCTGGAGCAGTTGGATCTGTGGCGCCCCCTGGCCGCGCACCTGGCGCCGTTTCGAAGCCTGGAGCTCTGCGATCGCGCCACCGGCCAGCAGCTGCAGTTCAGCGGCGATGACCTGCCATCCCATGGAGCCGATTCCGAGGTGGCGGTGGGCTGGATCCTGCAGCACGCGCCGCTGATGCAGGTGCTGCTGGCGGCGGTGGCCCAGCGGCCCAGCATCTCGGCCCAGCTTGGCCAGGGGCCGCAGCGGCGGCCACCACCAGGTCCATGCCAGGCCGCCGCTCCCCCTGCCGCCGGGCCGCCGGCCTGCGCCAGTGGAGCCGCCCCTACCGCCAGGGTTGCCTCACGGTGCAGGTGGGCCTGCGGGGCTCGGCCCCCGACCAGGCCTGGGAGTTGTTCCGTCCCGAGGGCCCCTTTGCGGTGTTGCCCCTTGGCGGTGAGGCCTTTCAGCTGGTGTGGAGTGCGCCCCTGGAGCGGCTGCGGCGGCTGGAGCAGCTGGAGCCGGTGGCGTTCCTTGAGGCCCTCGGTGCGGCCCTGCCGGAGCGCCTGCAGCCGGAGGTGCTGCTGGATCAGCCCCGGGCCTTTCCGCTGGCGCTGGAGCTGGCCTGGCCGCTGCGGCGCGGGCCGGTGGTGCTGGTGGGGGAGGCGGCCCACCGCTCCCATCCGGTGGGGGGGCAGGGCCTCAACCTCTGCTGGCGCGATGTGCAGGAGCTGGGGCAGCTGGCCGCCCAGGTGAGCGCCGGGCGTCTGGCACCCCGCCGCCTGCCCGGCCGTTATGCCCGCCGCCGCTGGCCCGACATCCTGCTGGTGCTGCTGGCCACCGACGCCCTGGTGCGGATCTTCTCCAACCGTTCGCCGCTGCTGCTGCCGCTGCGGCGGCTGGCCCTGGGGGCCCTGGCCCACTCGGGCTGGTTGCGCCGCCTCTGCCTGGGGGCCATGACCCTGGGCCCTTGCCGGTTGCTGCCGCCCTGAGCAGCATGGCGGCCATGGTGATCACCAGCTCGCCCCAACCGCCGCCCGCCGAGGCGCTGCTGCGCTTCCTGCGCCAAGACCTGGGCCTCAGCGACAACGCCCTGGAGCTGGGCCTCAGGCAGTGCCAGCTGGAGCAGGCCCCGCTGCCGGCGGTGCTCTGGCGTTTCGGCCTGATCAGCGTGGAGCAGCTCGATCAACTCTGGAGCTGGCAGGCGCTGCAGGAGGCCCCGGCAGAGCCGATTCAGTGAGCCAGCTGGCTCAGTACACGAGCAGCGAGTCGACCGGGATGCCAGCGGGCAGCTTGGCCTTGCCGGCCAGATCGGCCAGTTCCACGATGAAGGCGAAGCCGCACAGCTGGCCGCCCACCCGCTCCACCAGCTCGGAGCAGGCGGCGGCGGTGCCGCCGGTGGCCAGCAGGTCGTCCACGATCAGCACCCGCGGTTGCTGCTCGAAGCCGTCGGGCAGGATTTCCAGCCGATCGCTGCCGTATTCGAGGCTGTAGTCCACGCCGATCACCGTGCCGGGCAACTTGCCGGGTTTGCGCACGGGGCTGAAGCCGATGCCCTGGGCGGTGGCCAGGGCGGTGCCCACGATGAAGCCGCGGGATTCGATGCCCACGATCAGATCGGGCTGCAGCCGCTCGCACACCGCCCCCATCTGGCGCATCACCTCCCGCCAGGCGGCGGGGCTGCGCAGCAGCGGTGTGATGTCGCGGAACAGGATCCCGGGTTGGGGGAAGTCGGGGATCGCCCGCACGTGCTCATGCAGATCGATGGCTGGCATGGTCGACGGATCGGCGCCGCAGCTGGCAGTATCGCAGCCATGGCCGATGCCCCATCGCACCCCCAGCGCCCCCTGCCCAGGCGGGGCATCGAGCGCCTCGATCTGATGTTGCTCTGCGCCGAAGCCCTCGACCTCAACGGTGGGGAGGCGATGGTGTGGCTTAGCGAGGAGATGGGGTTCACCGATCTGCTGCCCAACCGGGTGGAGCTGTGGAAGCGCCGCTGCAGCAACCCCCTGCGGCGCACCACCCGCCGCGATCTGCCCACCCCGGCGGAGAGCGATGCCCTGATTCGCATCTGCAACGCCCTGGCCGATCGGCTCTACCCGATGCTGCGCAGCCTGCTGTCCACGGCGGAGCCGCCCCAGCTCAGCGCCCAGCGCTGGCAGTTGTTCGAGGGGCGGCTGGCGGAGCTGCTGCGGGAGCGCTTCAACCTGCGCCGCGGCGGTGTGCAGCGGCTGCTCGACCCCGAGCAGGGCCCCAGCCTCAGCCGCGAATTGATCCAGGCCCTGGCCTTCAGCGCCGGCCCCGGCGGCTTCGAGCGCCTCAAGGCCTCCCTGATGGACCCCGTGGTCTGAGCTGGTCACCTCTGAGCTCGACACCTCTGCGCTGCTGCACACCGGGATGAAACTCACCAACCGCTACGAACAGACCAGCTGCCGCCTGCAGGTGGAGGGTCTGCCCGACCTCTCCGCCGGCCAGGGCGATCAGACCATCGGCATCCTCACGGGCTTCAGCCTCGACCTGGCGGGCCACACCGAGCTGGCGGGCCAGCGGGAGCACCTGCAGGCCATGGTGGCCGCCGTGCTGCCCTACGCCCGCCAGTTGCTCAGCGGTGTGCCCCGCTGCTGCGGGGCCGACAGCGATCCGGTGGCCATCCGCCCCCACGCCGGACGGCACCAGCTGGAGCTGCGCAGCAGCCAGCCCGACACCCCGCCCCTGGCGCTGCAGCTGGACGACGCCGAGCTGGCGGACCTGGTGCGCTGCCTCGATCAGCTGCGGCTGGACCCCCGGCTGGCCTTGCCGTTTGAGCAGCCCCCCCTGCAACCCCTGCGCCGCCGCGAGTTGCGCCACCGCCAACCCCTGGCCCAACGGGTCGCGGCGCCCTTGGTGGGGGTGGGGGTGTTGCTGCTATCGGCGGTGGTCAGCGCCCTGCTGCCGCTGCAGCGCCCTGCGCCCGCTCCGGCCGCCAATCCCGCCGCCGTCTCCTCGCCGCAGCGGGGAGGTTGACGCGCGCCCCATCCCCTTCACACTGGCTTCAATGCCTTGCGTTCCTTGACCTGGTCTGAGTTGCGCCGCCGTGTGATTCGTCTGGGTGCCTGCCTGGATGTGGTGGTGCGCAGCGACCCGGAGGTGTGCGGGCTCAGCGGCAACGACTTTCACCTCTCCCTGCACCACGGCGGCCAGGGTGATTGCAGCGTGGGCGACCTGAGCCTGGTGGATTGCCCCAACGAACTGGTGCTGGTGGAGTTTGAGCGCTGGATGCGCGGAGCCGGCCACCGCTTGGAGCCATGAGCCGCCGCGACCGGCTGCAGGTGGTGCGCGGCGGTGGCCGTGGCAAGGGTGGCGGCAAGGGCGGCGGCTCCAAGGGGGAGCGCACCGTGTTTCGGCGCCGCCGTCAGCCGCCCCGCTCCCGCCGGATCCTGGAGGCGCTGCTGCTGATGGCCGCTGGCATCGGCTTGCTGGTGCTGCTGCTGCAGCTGCCGGAGCTGATCGACCTCGACAGCCTGCTGCTGCTGAGCACCGCCATCGGGCACCTGATCGGCGGTCTGTCGCAGTTGCTGGCCGGCGTGTTGCAGCTGCTGGGGGTGCTGCTGCTGGTGGGGCTGGCGCTGCTGGCCCTGCTGCTGCTGGTGGCGGGCCTGGTGCGGTTGGTGCGGGCCCTGGTGGCGCCGCCGGCGCCCCAGCCGGCGCCCCGCCCCGCCAAATCGCGCCGCTGACGGGACCTGCCTCAGCCGCCGTGCAGTTGGCTAAACCACATCCCCGCCAGCTGCCAGGAGCTCCACAGGAAAATCGCCAGGAACAGCCAGTTCAGCCAGGGCGGCCGTTTGTTGTTGTCGAACATCATCGGCCCAAGCTAGGGCTCTCGCTCCAGCGCAGCACCAGGCCGCTGCCCTGGGGGCCGGCCACGGTGATCACCTCCAGCTGGCGGCCACCGCGCCGGTAGTCGTAGCGGCAGAAGCCGGCGCCGGTGCCGGAGCAACCGCTCAGGCTGGTGAGCCGATTGCCCGCCAGGTCGCGCTCGAACGCCTGCAGGTGGGGATCCCCCGCCGGTGCCCAGCCCTGGGCCTTCAGCTGGGCATCGGCGCTGAGGATCGGTTGGTTGGGCTTGAGCAGCGGCACCTGCGGCTGCACCCGCCGCATCGGTAGGGCGATGGCCGCCAGCAGCAGCACCAGCACGCCAACGGCTCGGGCCACCGGGGCGACCGCGCAACTGCTCCGATTAGAGCAGTGCCGGGGCCAGATCGGAACCGCGTTCCAACCGGCGCTGGTCGTGCAGGGCTTCGAGCTGGTTGTACACCGACACCAGCTGCTGGCGAATCGATTCGGTGTTCTCCAGCTTGGCCAGGTTGAGCAGCATCAGCTCGAGCTGGGCCTTGCTGTCGATCAGCACGCGGCAGGCGCTGGTTCCGGGTTCGTAGGCCATGGGGATCGCGTCAGCCCGGCCATCGAAGCGCCAGTGCCGCCGGATCAGTGTGTCGATCGCTGCCGTTCGGCCCAACGGCTCCGTTGCAGCAGCCTTAAGACTTCCTGAAGCCCCAGGTCCCGGTTGGGCGGGGAAAACGGAGGGGGTGGGATTCGAACCCACGGAGGCTTTCGCCTCGCCGGTTTTCAAGACCGGAGCCATCAACCACTCGACCACCCCTCCAGGGGCCGGCCCTCAGGGCCAGAGCCAGTTTCCCACGGCCCTTTCACCTCGGCACGGGTCGCGTGAGTCGCAAATGCGACTGGCTTTCATGGTTGGAGGAGCGCGAACGACCCTTGGTCGACGGAACCATGGCTGTGCTCTCCACCAACCTGCTGGCCCTGCGCACCCGTGAGCTGGCCGACCTGATCGAGACCCTGCCGGTGAGCCTGGCCCCGGAGCGCCACTACGACCGCTGCTGCGAATTGCTGGAGCAGGTGGCGGTGGCCCTCGACCTGCTCACTCAGGGCACAACGGTTTGACCATTCGTGTGACCAGGCAGCGTCAGCGCCAGGGTGGCGCGCAGCAGCATCGCCTCCGTCAGCTCTTCGGCTTGGCCAGCGGCAGCAGGCACTTGTCGGAGTCGCAACCGGCGGGGCCCGCCTCCATCAGTTCACCGCCGTCGTAGCGCTGCAGGGCCTCGAAGAAATCGTGGGTGCGGCGGCGCTCCACCACCGTGGCCTGCATCTGCTCGTAGGTGGCCTGGTCGATCGGCTCGAACGGCAGGCGCGGGAAGGTGGCGTTGGCGTCGAAGCGGGCCAGCAGGGCGGCGGAGATGTAGCCCTGGCCCTGGTCGATGGCCTGGTGGATGGCATCGGCCAGGGGCTCGATCTCGTGCTCGCGGAACTCCACGGTGGCCGAGGTGTTGTGGGCCGTGTAGTGCTGCTGCACCTGCATGTAGAAATCGAACTGGGCCATGGCGGAGAAGTTGTTGATCTCCACCGCATCGGCGCCGGGGATGTTGGCCCAGCTCACCTCGGTGGGGATCTCCACCAGCCACTCGGTGCAGCGGGAATCGAACGGATCGTCCAGCAGACGGCCCAGTTCGTCCTTGTCGCTCTGCGACGGCACGATTGAGTAGCCGTAATCCATGCAGGCCAGGGCCACCGGATCGTTCTTGCGGAAGGTG